>CAKSEM010000240.1 GCA_934446485.1 uncultured Eubacteriales bacterium
AGGTTGCATGAAATAGATTTTTTTGATTGACTATTCCAACTGTCATTGCGAGGAAAACGTGATTTTCGTTTGACGTGGCAATCTCGCGGAAGCGCCATTGCTAATGAGGGTGCTTTCCAGCAGATTGCCACGTCAGCAACACAAAGCGTTGCTTCCTCGCAATGACATATTTAGAGTGTTTCGATATTGCACTTACTGTTATTGCAACACTATTTCTGTCAATATTGCAGCACATGTTTTTTTGTATATCGATATAAAGTATATTTATAAAACGCTAAAATGCTCTACTTTTTGTAATCTTCACTTTGAAACTCTGCTGTGCGAGCGATTTGCACTTTTGCGAAACAACAAAAAAAATGCCTACCGCTTGGGTAGGCAAGATTTTTATGTCGAGTTGTGATTAGGCAGCTTTATAGATAGCAACGTCGGCATTACCGATGTCAGTTTTGCTTACATAGTAGTAAGTTGTGTTTGCAGTCCAGCCAGCATCAATTTCATCGGTGCAAGCACTATCTTTGTAAATTTTCCCATCAGTGACAATATCGGTCGGAGCCGGTTTATTAACAGGTGTATCACTACCCGTTTTTACAGTTTTTACAACTTTCGTCAAATCAACAGCACCATGATCAGGAATAGTATCTTCAGCTTTTTTAGCAGCAGGTGTAGCATCAAATTGTCCCTTGGTTACTTTGAACGCATATGTTTTATAAACGATTACAAAGTTTTCTTTGCCGGTCAATTCAGCTGCGTGTTCAGCGAGGAACACTTCATATTCATTACGAGCAGCTTGCATTGCTGCGCTTTCGTTAGCCTTTTCGATAACTCCGCTAAATGTCGGGATAAGTACTGCGGCAAGAATACCGATTACTGCGATTACGATGACCAATTCGATGATCGTAAAGCCTTTCTTTGTGTTTGTCTTTTTCATCATGTTTCTCCTTTTGATGTGTTTTATGCGTTCGGGTACCTTGGCTGTCCCGTGGCATCTATTTCGGTGCGTCATCGCCTTGGCAAACGACTTCCGCACCGTCGAATAAGAAAACGAAAATCTTGTAACGGATATTCATTTCCTTATAAATTATACATCAGCCCCCCCCCATTGTGTCAAGCATTTTTCCGACATTTAGGGTACTATGATATACGTAATTTGTTATTTTTACCATACCGCCAACATTCCTCACCGTTTTACAAACACTGTTTACGGTTTGCCCACAAACCTACCAATTACGCACAACCGCACCGCCATATTGACATTGCAAAAAAAACCTCGTCACAAATCACTTTGCAACGAGATTTTATATGCGCTCTTTGTGTATCTTTAATTTACAAGAAACGAAATTCACAATTTAGTAAAGACAACTATTAGTACTAAAAAGTGACAATCTTATTTATTGCCGTCTTGTTTATTTTCCTCACTCTTTTTCTCATAATTCTTTGTAATTTTTATCAATGCGTCAGCAATAATTGCCAAGAATAGCACTACGCTACTACCAAATAAAAACCACAAATACTGTCCCATGCGCAAATATAGACCGTCACCAAAATACATATTGCGTGCAAACACAGTATCCAAAACATTGTAGACCATGATTACAATAAAAGTAACGATATTAGATACAAGCCAAGCAATTTTGATTCTTTTGATATTCATAGTGTTATCCTCCGATTTATTTTTAATATCTTATTCCTGCCACATCAACTTGAATTTGCCAATTGTTATCTTTTTGACCTAGCGTTAGCTGAGGCACAACCTTATGATTTTGATAAGAGAAAGAAATTGTACCATTTACTTCTTTATATGTATGTATATATGTAAGCTTTATGGAAGTTGACTTACCCTCATTTGTTCCTACTTTGGAAATCGACACATTAGCTGTCGCTTTTTTCATCATCGTTCCCCAAAACCATGTTTTTTCTCTAAATTGCCACACATAACCTTTGTACGAATCAGACAAGGCCCTTGAACCATTCATAGTCGAACCATCATAATATACACCAGTAAAACTTTGGTTTCGTTTCTCAAGAGTACCTTCGCCGCCCCATGTAAGACCAAGATAGTCATCTCTAGATTCCTCGGCGGTTTGCTCTCCGCCCCATATAGCCTTATTTTCCCATCTAGCTACTGCTTTTGCCGTATATACACCATTAGACTCCACAACCGTCAAAGCTATTTCTAAGCTATATCTTGCTTCTTCATCTTCTCCTATATATGACGATTGAGCAGATACTTGTGTTTCAAAATCTCCTTGCCTAAGCTCATCTTTTTTTAGCAATTTGCTGTCTTCTACTATGCCTTCATCATTTTTTGTTTCAGCAACCCACACCTTTTTGGAAACGCCCATTACAAATTTTTCATCGTCCTCAATAGAAGACAACGCATAC
>CAKSEM010000241.1 GCA_934446485.1 uncultured Eubacteriales bacterium
GTCGAAGTTTCATCGGCATAAACTGTCACGGTTGCAGGCGACGACTCTATCAGAACGACACCGTCCGGCAGCTCGACAGATACATCGAGCGCATGGCGCCCCGCCTCACGTATTCCTCTCACATCCGCATACGCTTTGATGTCGCCCGCGCTGAGTCGGCTGACGACACTCTTCTTACCGGACACTTTGACATTCACCATGTCGTTGTTTCCGCTGTATACGGAAAGCCCGAGCTCCGACTGGAGCGCCGAAACATTTTCAAGCGAAACGCTGACTGCGTTTATCGTGTCCGTGTATTCCGGGCTCTCGGTTTGCATAACGTACAGCCAAAGGACGAACGCGGCGAGAACGCAGAGTATCTTCGGTAAAATGTCGCCTCCGCGGCGCGACCTTTGACCGCGAAGCTCAGTCGCGGCGTCGCGAACGGTCCCGACAGTGTTATTGTTCTTCATGGTTGCCTCCGTCCGTCTCGCCATTTTTATCGCTGTGCCGTCTGAATCTCCTGCCTACAAGCCTTCCCGTGCGCCGCGTCGACATTTCCTGAGACGTCAGCATATAGCGTCTCAGCTCTTCCTCAAGCGTATCACGTGTATATCCTCGATACAGCACTCCGTCAACTGCAAGCGAGATAACACCCGTTTCCTCTGAAACGACCACAACGACCGCGTCACTGTTCTCGCTCATGCCGATCGCCGCCCTGTGGCGTGTACCGAGGTCCTTGACTATATCCGTATTGGAGGACAGCGGAAGGAGACAACCTGCGGCGTAAAGCCGCGCATTGCGAACTAACAGCGCCCCGTCGTGAAGCGGCGCTTTGTTGAAAAATATATTCTGAATCAGATAAACGCTCGGTTCGGAGTCAATAACCGTGCCGGTGAGTACCAGATCACCGAGTCGCGTTGAACGTTCCAACACTATAAGCGCACCGGTTTTCGAGCGCGAGAGCTCTCCCACAGCAACCGATACCGTCCGTATCATCCGCTCAGTCGGCTCAGTGTGTGCATCCCCTATAATGCGGAGACTTTTGAGCGGCTGTCCTCCCACTTTTTCAAGAGCCGAACGCAGCTCAGGCTGAAAGACTATAGCTACCGCAATAAGGCCGACCTGGAAAACATTTTGCAGAATGAACTGTATGACGTACATATCGAAAAAGTCACTGATAAACTTCAGTGCAATGAGGGATATAACCCCTACCGCGAGCTTTCCCGAGCGTCTGTCGCGCAAAAACTTATATACATAATAGAAGAGGACGGACACGCACGCAATGTCGATAACGTCAGGTATCGATATTGTGCCGATCGTCTTGAATATATCGCTTATAAATTCCTGCATTCCGATCTTCCTCCGTCCGTTCGCAGCGCCGCCGCAGGGCTGCGCACGATATAATCTGTCATTGTAATTATACCATATTTCACTCTCCCTTGTCAAACAAGAGAAATGATCCGAAAAATCTTTACAAATAACCTGCCGTGTAATAATTATTCATTCACATAATATAATTACATGCAGCCGAACATCTCACAACGACGCGCATCTGCACGTTAATCCCGAATCATCTAAGGCAGATCGAAGAATTTTTGATAAATATTTTTTCATGCCCTATTGCAGAGGCGATCGGTATGTGGTATAATTTTTCTATCTTAATTTTATACCAGTGAGGTGCAATATGGGATACTTAGAAAGCGTACTTGAATCGGTCAAGAAAAAATACTCCTATCAGCCGGAATTTCTTCAGGCTGTTGAGGAGGTCTTCGAGTCTCTCGCGCCGGTTATCCGCCGCAATGAGACCGTTTATGAAAGAGAGGCGATTCTCGAAAGGATCACCGAGCCCGACCGTCAGATTCAGTTCCGCGTGCCGTGGGTCGATGATTCCGGAAAGATTCGGGTCAACACCGGATACAGAGTCCAGTTCAACAATTCGATCGGTCCCTACAAGGGAGGTCTCAGACTCCACCCGTCAGTTAACCTCAGCGTTATTAAGTTCCTCGGCTTTGAACAGGTCTTCAAGAACTCGCTGACCGGGCTTCCGATCGGAGGCGGCAAGGGCGGTTCGGATTTTGATCCGAAGGGCAAGTCGGACCGTGAGGTTATGGCGTTCTGCCAGAGCTTTATGACGGAGCTCTGCAAGTACATCGGTGCCGACACAGACGTTCCCGCCGGTGACATCGGTACGGGTGCAAGAGAGATCGGATATCTGTACGGTCAGTACAAGCGCATACGCGGACTTTATGAGGGCGTTTTGACCGGTAAGGGTCTCTCCTACGGCGGCTCGCTCGTTCGCACACAGGCAACCGGCTACGGACTTCTTTACATGGTTGATGAGCTTCTCCGCTGCAACGGCGACG
>CAKSEM010000242.1 GCA_934446485.1 uncultured Eubacteriales bacterium
GAGTGGGTGGAGAAAATCCTGAGCGGGGAAAAGACACAGGAAGTCAGAAAGACCCGTCCGGCTCTGGAAACTCCGTTCAAGGTTTACATCTATTGCACTGCCGGAAACCTGAGCTATGAGGTTAATAACGGGATGATGTGCAATATTAGCGGCGGAAAACTGGTTGTCGGGGAGTTTGTGTGCGATAATATCCGCCCACTTATGGCAGAAAGCTTTATCGTAAAGGAGGATGCAGAAAAAGCCCTGCTTGGAACCAGCCTAACATCAGGGCAGGTTAAAGATTATGCGGGATGGAAAGGCAAAAAGTGGTGGGACTGCAAGGATTTGTACAAGTGGCACATTTCCAACCTAAAAATCTACGACACGCCGAAAGAGCTGAACGAGTTCTGGTTTCCGCCTGAGCTATATTGCGAAAAGGAACGATGTGGAGGTTGCCCGTACGATCAGGTGGCAGATGTGAACGGCGAATACAGCTTCGACTGCGAATGGAAGCGCCCACTGACGAGACCGCCCCAGAGTTGGTGCTATGTGGAGGAACTATAATGGCTTTACGTAAACTTGAGCTGATGCACCGCTTTTTCGGCGTTTCGGATGGGCATACGTGCCGGGAGTGCAGTAATTTCACCAGGGGAAAAATTCACTCCAAGACGATTCACAAATGCACGGTATATGGAGTTACAAGTAGTAAAGCGACGGACTGGGCGGGACGATGGATGGCTTGTGGGGCATTCAATCGGGCAATAAGCCGCAATCCTCTTGTGAGAGAAGTCGTCCCGGAACGGAAGCGGAAAGAGGCCGACAATACGCCCATTGATGGGCAGATTAGTTTGGAGGAATTAAAATGAGTGATTACATCAGCCGGGAGGCGGCGAGTGCGGTAATCGAAGACGAGCAAAAGAAGCTATGCCCAGTTGGATTATGGGGCAGAAAGTTTGCAGCCGATGCAGATAAGTACGATATGTTGCAGGAAATGTTGGATAAACTTGAAGCGATTCCCGCCGCCGATGTGGAGCCGGTGCGGCGTGGGAACTGGTTGCGAACTGGCGATGATTGGAGCAGTCTTGTAACAATCCAATGCTCTGCCTGCGGCGGAGAATGGTGCTTTGAGATTGACGAGGATGTGCAGCTGCTGGGGTACAACTACTGCCCGGGGTGTGGATGCAAAATGGATTTGGAGGACGAAAACAATGACGATTGATAGAGCAAATGACATCCTGGACAAATGGGGATTTTTCTACGGCCAACGGGCCGGACGGGAGCTGTGGGCGGACAAGCCTGAGAAGCAGCAGGATGAAGATATTGCTAATTTCTGCCGGGATTTAGAGATTGTAAGGGAAGCTCTGGAACAGACGCGGTTTATTCCGGTCAGCGAGAGACCGCCGAAAAAAATCGGTATCCGGGTGAATCGGGAAGAACTTCTGAAAGCTCTGGAATATGATCGGGGGCAGTACAAGGCGGGGTCTGATGCTGGTGTCGCAGACGGGTTCATTGAAACGCTCCATGTCGTCCGCTGTCGGGACTGCATCCACCGGCAGGGAGACGAAAACCCTATGTGTATGCTGCATACAGAGCCTTACCCAAATGTCAGAGGTTACAAGGGCGAGGCTGTTTGCGTGGAAATGAACGGCTTTTGCAGCTACGGAGAAAGGAGAAAATCGAATGAAAATCACACTTGATATTCCCGACGGTATGCGCTGTGCCTACCTCTGCGGGGTTGTGGACGATCTGGACGGGTACCTGAAAATGTCGTGCTATATGCTGGAAAGCAGCGATCTGCACAATGGGGCGGAAATCAAACTGCCCCGGGAGACCAAAAATGAGCAATGAAATCACATACATGGACTGCTGGCACTTTATCGCCCCGCTGATTCCGGTGAACACCGACCACACCATGGACATCTACGTCATGGTATTCAACGCCCTGAAAGACGCGGAGAAAAAGCGGATTGCTGAGAAGGAAAGGGCGAAGGAGGAACAACAGCAATGAGCAAGAAACCGGACTATCTCACCCTGTGCTCCATAGCCGCCCAGAAGGCCGGGACGAGCTACGGCAAGTACATGGCATCCACGGATACCACCCGCCGATTCAGGACGATGTAGAGGACGTAGAAGCCCCGCAGGGCATTGTTAAAATCTGCCCACAGTGCGGGAAAGAGTTCACGCAGGGCAAGATCAAGCAGAAGATCTATTGCAGCTTCGAGTGCCAGAAAGCCCACGCCCAGAGCGCCGCTTACAGGAGATACCACGATAGGAAAAATAAGGAATTGGAGGTACATGAATAATGGCAGAACAGGATTTTAAATTTGATGATGCGTTGCTCATGAAGAC
>CAKSEM010000243.1 GCA_934446485.1 uncultured Eubacteriales bacterium
GTGCGGCCCAGGGCCGCCGTCGCCACGGGCAGGGTGCGGTGGATCTGCCGCGCCCGCTCGACCAGGTCCTTCCCTTCGATCGCCGCCGCCTGGGTTGGCGCGTCCTTCGCGATCATCCGGTCAACGTCCGTCGGCGCAAGGCGGGGCTGCGCCCTGCGAATTCGCCGTGGCTCTGGAGTCCGGGCGGTAAGCCAGCACTTCCGGCATTCAACGAAAAGTGGGGTGTGCGCGGAACAGTCGTTTCCGCAGTCGATCTCATCAAGGGCATCGGCATATGCGCCGGTATGGAGGTGCCGGATGTGCCCGGTGCCACAGGCAACTATTCAACGAACTACAGTGGAAAGGCTGACGCGGCGATAGATGCGTTCCGCCGCGGGCAAAATTTTGTCTATGTTCACGTTGAAGCGCCGGACGAGTGCGGACACCGCGGTGAGTATGACGTGAAGCCGCGTGCAATAGAGAAGATAGACTCTCTCATCCTCACCCCCGTTCTCGAGTATCTTGAGGGGTGCGGCGATGATTTCCGAATAATGGTTCTGCCGGATCACCCGACCCCGCTCGATATGCGCACACATTCGCACGAACCGGTGCCGTTCTTCATATACGATCCGTCACATCCGAGGCGAGGCGTTCGGAAATTCACCGAGGTGAGCTGCCGCGATGCGGGGTACTACATTCCGGACGGCACGGAGCTTTTATCACATCTGATCGAGGACTGACGCCGATGCGTCACATTTTTAGAAAGGCGGCATGGTATGGACAGAGATGACAACAGATATCCGTCGCTCGAGGAGTCGGGCGAGGAGATAATTCGCGCCGACAGCTCCGCTGGAGACGGCGACAACGGAGAGGTGCTCCGATCGGAGGTCGATTACGACCGGGATATGTGGAAAACGGACGAGCCGAAGCGCAGTCCCGCAGCAGACCGTGTGACACGGCAGATGTTTGATTTTGTCGAAATGCTTGCGCTCGTCACCGTTGCTATAATACTTTGCTTTTCGTTCGTCTTCAGACTCAATATCGTGGACGGACCGTCGATGGAGGAGACGCTCCACAGCGGAGAATACCTTCTTGTGTCGGATCTCTTTTATACGCCTCGCGCGGGAGATATCGTCGTTATACACGACATGACCGCAGGCGTATACGCCGAACCGTTGGTGAAGCGTGTCATTGCCGTCGGAGGGCAGACGGTGGATATCGATTTCTCGACGTGGACGCTGACCGTTGACGGCGAGCCGGTGGACGAATCGGCGTACCGTCATCTGACATCGGACAGGCTCATAACTGCGGACTACGATTTTCCGATAACGGTCGAAGAAGGGCATATATTCGTTATGGGAGACAACAGAAACCACTCTGCCGACAGCCGCACCTCGGAGATCGGTCAGATAGATGAAAGATGCGTGGTCGGGCGTGTGTATTTGCGAGTGTTCCCGATAAACAAGTTTAAAATATTCAAAAATCCGTTCGAGTCGTAAGACAGATTGGAGGGCGAAATGCCGTCGCAAAATATTCAGTGGTTTCCCGGCCACATGGCGAAGACCAGACGCCTTATCAGTGAGAACATCGGACTCGTTGACATAGTGATAGAACTGCTTGACGCGAGAATTCCGAGAAGCTCCAAAAATCCGGAGATCGCACAGTTGTGCCGCACGAGACCGATACTGACGCTTCTTAACAAATCCACACTTGCAGACAGGGATGAGACAGCCCGCTGGATCGATGCATACCGTGCTGTCGGCGCGGATGCAGTTGCAATAGACTGTATTACCGGAGACGGTGTGCGTGCGATAGCGCCTGCGTGTCGCCGCATACTTTCGGAAAAGCTTGAGAGACGTGCAGAGCGCGGGATGGGCGGACGCCGCATACGCGCTATGGTGGTCGGAATTCCGAATGTCGGCAAATCCTCACTTATAAACCGCATTTGCGGTTCGAAGAAGGCAAAGGCGGAAGACCGACCGGGTGTTACGATGACGAAGCAGTGGGTGCCGACCGGAATCGGGATCGAACTGCTCGATATGCCGGGTATACTCTGGCCTAAGTTTGAGGACCGTATTACCGGTGAAAACCTCGCATTTACCGGGGCAATCAAAGATGCGATACTTGACACGGAGGAGCTTGCTGCGACGCTGTGCCGAAGGCTTATGGACATATCCCCCGGAATGTTCTGCGAAAGATATCGGCTCGATTCCGCAGCTGTATCGGATCTTCCGCCGTACGATATTCTTTCCGCAGTTGCGCGAAGGCGCGGCTTCCTTGTGTCGGGTGGAGAACTTGACCTTGAGAGAGCCGCCAACATCGTACTCGACGAATTCCGCGCGG
>CAKSEM010000244.1 GCA_934446485.1 uncultured Eubacteriales bacterium
GGGCGCCGTAAAGTCGGAGCGGCGCATTATTCGCACAGGCGCAGACGTACGTGTCTCAATTCCGGTCAACGGAACATCGGGAGATGCAAAGCCCGAGATCCTACGGTCAAACTGCCGAAGTCCGAGTGAGAGCATCTCAGATACTTGCGGCGGCAATATCGCGCGCAGATCACACACGGTAACGTTACCGTGCATATATGTCGGGCATATTCTCGACGGAACGTTTCCGACACCTCCGCCGAGAAAATCACCGACCGTCTGGCACGGAGCCGCAAAGCCCCCTCCTCCTGCGGAATATGCCGCACGTTCAAGCGTGCGCTGATATTCAATAGCACCCGCCGGTGTTGCACCGTAATCCAGCGGCAAAACAGACACCGCCAGTGCAGCGTTGGCATTGATGCCGTCACGCGAACGACAGCTCATACCGTTCGTTACTACACCGCCGTCCTCACTTGCAGCAGCGACGACTTCGCCTCCGGGACACATACAGAATGAATATACCCCGCGTTCACCGCGCCTGTACGAAAGTGAATACTCGGCGTGTCCCAAAGCGGGATCACCGGCAAGATCGCCGTACATAGCGCCGTCGATATCGGATTGGAGATGCTCAATTCGTACGCCGACCGAGTATGCCTTAGGCTCCACAGTATATCCCGAAGTCATAAGCGACGCATACATATCGCGTGCGCTGTGCCCGGGCGACAGAACCAACACACCGTAGTCAAGCGCCTCGCCGCCGACGCTCAGAGCATCCCCGGAAAGGGTAGCCCTCGAATCATAAATAATATCACCGCCGAGCGAGCGTATTCTGCGGTCGGTCTCTGTGACCACGCGCCGCAAAAGGTCCGTACCGATATGCGGCCGCGCCTTCCACGCGATATCCGAGGGTGCACCGAGTGAAACAAGCACCGAAAGTATATACGAACAGAGCGGATCCTGTATGCGTGTCATCAGCTTTCCGTCAGAAAAGGTTCCGGCGCCGCCGGCGCCGAACTGAATATTGGTATCGGGATCAAGGCTGCCGCCCGTCATAAACGAATCAACCTTGCGAACGCGCTCATCAACAGATGATCCGCGCTCAATAACGAGCGGTCGGTATCCTGCCGACGCAAGTGCCAGCGCACAAAACATCCCGGCAGGTCCGAAACCGACTATGACCGGTCTTCCGTTCATTTGCCGCTCTCCCTCCGAATACGTGAAGACCGGTTCGGTGTACAGCTTCATATTCTGCGGCAGCTCCGTACAATTCCGCCCCGGCGGAAGAGACGCATAAACCGAATAAACGAATCTCTCGCTGCCGCGCCGCCTTGCGTCGATCGATTTTCTGTGTATCCCGATCTCGCTCGGTTCACATCCGAGCTCACGGCGTATGCGCATTTCCGCTGCCGCAAAAGCCTCGGCGTCATTATCCCTCCCCGCTGAAACGGGGAGGGTTATGTTCTCAATGAGAATTCGAGTCGCAACTTTATTCTTCATTAATTTATCCTGATCTGCACCGAATATTCGCCTATCTCATACACGCCGTCGATATCTTCGGCATCGATCGCAACTGTTGCAGTCTTCGAAATAAGACCTGTGCTCGACGGATCGTATCCGTTCAGATCGACTATCACCGATATATCGGATGCGGATATAGCATTAAGCTGTGCAAGAGTACCGCGCAGAGTGACGGTCATCTCACGGTCACGCAATTCATAATCAAGCCCGGACGGTGCTCCGGTCACCTGAATATCGGTCACTGTATACTCTTTCGTGCGGAGGGAACTGTCAAGCTCAACCGTAATATTCACTTCATCATCCGACGGATCGACGGTCACATCCTTATTGAACGTCGGATGTACCGTCATCGTATAGACATTCCCGGTAATCTGTTTTTCATCTATCTCAATCGGTTTCGCTATCGTTGACAGATCGGTAAAGAGCGTCTCGTCTCCGCGAACGGTTATCGTCTCGGGCGAAACCGTAACACGTGCGAGCTTCGAATCGAGCAAGCCGTACTTGAAAACGGTAGATACGGGTATCTCTTTCGTTATATATATCGGTACCTTGACGTTCATTTCGCTGACTGACAGCGTAAGGTATGACATATCCACAGAATCGCCGGAATCGGACACGAGCGTTACGGGACATTTTACCGCAAACGATGAGGTCTTTCCGCTCATATCTACGCTCACCTGAGCCTCTGACAGAGTATCAACCTTAGTTTTCGGGCCGGTAACGGTTATTGAATTGTATTCAAGTTCGACCGTGCCGAGTTCATACGGAGATGTAAGCACCATTCCCTGCAGCTTCTCCTTGACCGCAAGTGATACGGTCGAAGTT
>CAKSEM010000245.1 GCA_934446485.1 uncultured Eubacteriales bacterium
GCCGCAACCGCCGCACTTTGCGCTCTTTACGAGATCGCGCGTCTTTATAGTCTTGATTCTCTTCATGATTATTATCCTTTCTTATATTAAGAAACATTCTTACTAAAAAATTATATCATACATCTGTGCACCGTGTCAAGAGCGTAATGCGGAAAACCTTACCCGTCACGAGCCGAGCTCATCCCGTTCTCGCTGCGACAGGGCGTATTCATCTGCAGGCTGTCCCGCATAGTGCACGTGCTGCCTATCCAGAAAGTCGCTGTAGCCGACTACGCCGACATCTCCGTCCACCGTTGCCTCGGATGACTCGACCGTCGGATCATCTACATCGGATGTCGTCATAACGACGAACACATCAAGACGGTCAAGCTCATACCGTGAGAGCTCCACACCCTCAAATATCAACTTTCTGTATCTGTAGATGCCGTATCTTGACGCCGTGTCCACGGATGCCGGAGCGAAGTACGTGCCGCGGAAGCCGTCGAGACGGCGCTCCTTCTTTTTCTGAACATCCGCGTCGCTCTGCTTGCCGCTGTGCGACGACGCTTTCTCGTCGGATTCGTCGTCAGGTCCCTTTATCATAAGCCAGAACTTCAGATCCTCGTCAGATTCCGTATCGGTATACTTCATTGCGCTGACATTGTAGCGCACCGTCACCTGAACCTCCTCGGATTCCTCGGAAATATAGAGCGAATACGCCGAGAAATAACCGGACTCCGATATGCGATCCTTAAGATCCCTTTCATATACCGTAAGCGAACCGGACGCGGCATAGGCTGCTCTTCCGGCATCGGTTATAAGAAAATCGTCGAACACACTTCGGTCATTCGCAATGATAACACGGATCACGAGCGCAGCTATGACTGCGATGAGCAGCGCTGCCGCTATATATTTTATCACCTTTTTCATAGTATACCGTTCCTTTCAGAGGGGCGCGGACTCATATGGTGCAGTTCGCACACGGATCTGCGGGCAGATGGACACTCAGTGCTCCTCGCCGTCAGAGTCCTCCGATGCTCCGCGTGAGTCATCAGACGGTCGTGTTCTCTCAGCTGCGCTTCTCATAAATCGAATCATCTCCGGTGACAGCTCGGTTACGACGCAGGATAATACTCCGCCGTCGTCAAAGATAAGCGCCTGTCGCTCGACGCGTCCGAGGGACACCGTATATATATACAGCGACACCCCCGGATAATCGTGACGCACTTCGGCGCGCCACGATCCGCCGTCTATATCGCGCACCTCGACGAGGTTATCGAGCGATATCATGCACTCGACAGCTCCCGGGCGCTGTCCCTGCGCCTTCTCTATAACAAAGTCCACCGCCTCCGGTGGCATGGCGGCAACATCGTCGCCGTACCTGTCGGCATCTGAGGCACTGCGCGGACGGATCCTATACGTGATGCGCGTGAAACGGTAACGTATCAGAATATACACCGCAGTGCAAACCAAGACGAGTGCGGCAAGCTGGAGCGGCAGCGGATGACCGGTCCCCGACACTGAAAACATATACGCTGCCAGTGCCGGTACGAGGAGTGCCGCTGTGACAACATTCACAAAACGCCGCTTCGGGCTCGGTGTGTAAGTCATATATAACCTCCACATAGCAAAAGCTCGGCGACACGCGCCGGGCAAATACAACTTGACCGTCGCACCACAAAGTGACGCCACGGTCAAATCATTACGCTTCTTCTTTTTTCAGAATGTCGGTTCCCTTGTAGTAACCGCAAGCCTTGCATACGCGATGTGCAAGGATATACTCACCGCAATGAGAGCACTTAACCATCCCGGGCATACTGAGCTTCCAAACATTTGAACGTCTCTTATCTCTGCGAGCCTTAGAAGTCTTTCTCTTCGGTACAGCCATTATTACACCTCCCCTTTTGGGTTACGTTTTGATCGAATCAATTCATGCAAATGTCATT
Source organism: uncultured Eubacteriales bacterium (assembly GCA_934446485.1). Classification (GTDB taxonomy): domain Bacteria; phylum Bacillota; class Clostridia; order Oscillospirales; family CAG-272; genus RUG11130. The sequence continues at coordinate 1,926 of CAKSEM010000245.1, forward strand.
ATACTATATTTTTTCTGATTAATCAAGTAGTTTTTTCAAAATTGCGAGTCTCGGATCGATTTCTTTTTCGGGAGTGCATCCCGGATGCTCGTCCGTGATCTTTTTCCCGCACACGGGGCACAGTCCGCGGCAGCCGTCCGAGCATAGGTGACGCATGGGTAATTCGAGTGACAGAGCCTCTGCAAGATCCTCCGAAAGATCGATCCCTCCGTCCGTAATATAGACGAGATCATCCGTCACACCGTCCCATTCCGCCTCGTCTTCCTCGATCATCCGCTCACGCGACTCCGGAGAGGACGCTGCCGACACCACACGCTCAAGTACAAATTCGATCGTATGCTCTGTCACGTCAAGGCAGCGGTCACACGGGGCCTTGTATC
>CAKSEM010000246.1 GCA_934446485.1 uncultured Eubacteriales bacterium
TCATCGGCAGCTTGCTTACAGATAAGGTCTTTATAACCGATACAAATACCGGCAAAATTAACGTTCCCGAAACTGCTGACGGGGGTAAATGTGAGATCATAACGGGCACGGGCGACATCAAGGTAACTGTTGGATAACCTTATGGATTTATCAACTTCCCCTATATATCGCAGCAGCAGGATGGACATGTAACTCGGAAAACACCAGACAATGCAAGACTGCGGCACAGATTTTCTGCGCCGCAGTCTTTTATAGTTTCACTGCCGCTGAGCGTCAACAGTTCCGTTCTGTTCAAATTACAAAGCAAAAGATTTCTCCGCAACTCACAGCCGTCCATCTGCCGCTTGCGGCATAAAATTTCAGTCAGCTGCACGCAATATTCAAAAGCGGCGTATTGTCACCGCTGTCATAAGCCTGCCAGCATACCACACGGCGGCGCTCCGGCACAACGACGAGCATCTGCCCGTACATTCCGCCCTTACAATATGCTGATCCGCGCCCGGCAGGCTTCAGCTCATACCCCCGTGAGATGACCGTATCTGCCCATTTTTCGGAGAATATGCGCTCTCCGTTCCATGTGCCGCCGTTCAGATATAGATACCCGAGCTTTGCCGTATCCTCCGAGCTCATATAGAGTCCGGTTGCCCCCATCGGACAGCCCATCGGGCATTTACTCCATGCAGCTTCGTCAATGCCGAGCGGCATGAACAGACGTCGCCACAGCATATCATCCATGGGCTCACCCGCACGGCGAGATATTATCTGCGAGAGCATATAGAAAGCTGCGTCGCTGTACGCTTCATCTGATCCGGGTATATACACCGGATCTGCGGTGAGAAGGTATCTCAGAAAGTCGTGCGTGCCGAAGGAGTGAAGCGAGCGTGCGTCGATATCGAGGTGACCGCTCGGGTAACCTGCCTTGTGAAGCAGAAGCTGATCTACGGTGACATTGCGCCATGCCGGGTTCGCGTCGCATGGAATATCGCGTCCGAATATATCGCCGAGCGTCTCATTCGTATCAAGTCTGCCGTCGTCGCACAGGAGTCCCACAGCCGTAACGGTAAATACCTTAGCTACGGAATAGAGATCGAGACATCGGCAAACGCGAACAAGTTCAGCCGTACTAACTCGGCACGGCTCCTCCATGACGGTGAATCTGATCAGATTAAATCCGCTTTCATGTGCAAATCTGCGTGCTGCGTCAAGTAATTCTTTCATATCAAAATATTCTCCTAAAAGGCGCGAACGCCGCGACTAGCGGCGTTCGCACATTAGATTTTCCAGCTATGTCCGCTCAGCCCGCAAGCTCTGAGAGCATACGATAGGTCTCGGCAAAGACGCGGCGCTTCTCTTCAATTACAGCTTCCATATCGGAAATCTGCTCTTTTGTAAATGCATCAAGCATACCGTCCTTGAGAGTACCTTTATACATTCTGTCGAGCGCCTGTGAATACTGAATATTCGTCGTAATTATCTCTCCCGCTTTTTCGCATACGACGAGATTACTGTTGCCGGCGAGAAGCTCATCAACGGCACGCACACCCATACGTGTAGCAAGCAGCCTGTCGCCGAGTGTCGGCGAGCCTCCGCGAACTACATGCGCCAGGCGGCAGAACTTCGTCTCGACCCACAGCGTCTTATCTCCCTCAGCCTCGGAAAGCTCCTTTGTCGTGTCGTTAATGTGCTTAGCAAGGCGCTCAGAGCAGTCCTTCACTCCCTCTGAAACGACAACGATAAAGTTGCGCTTGCCGTCGCGACGAAGGCGAATGATCTTCTCTATGCATGCATCCTCATCGAACGGGACCTCCGGTATGACCGCATCGACGGCACCGCAGGCAATTGCCGTATTGAGCGCAATATCACCGGCACCGCGTCCCATAACCTCAACAACATTGCATCTTGCATGTGATTCGCATGTGTCGCGAAGGCGGTCAATGTTCTCAACGACCGTCTGCATCGCGGTATCGAATCCGATCGTGTTGTCGGATGCGGTAATGTCGTTATCTATAGTACCGGGTATCCCGATCGTGGGAATTCCGCGGTTTGAAAGGTCGGTCGCACCGCGGAAGGTACCGTCACCGCCGATAGCTACCACACCGTCGATCTCATGGCGACGAAGGGTCTCGATCGCCTTCTGCATACCGGCTTCTTCCTTGAATTCAAGACATCTGTCCGAATAGAGGAATGTGCCGCCGAGCGTTATTTTATTTGAAACCTCACGTGAGGTAAGCTCGATCATATCGTCGTCGATCATACCGCGATATCCGCCGTATATTCCCATGACCTCAACGC
>CAKSEM010000247.1 GCA_934446485.1 uncultured Eubacteriales bacterium
GTATATGGAGTATATCAACGCTGAGGAGAACCGCGATATTGAGATCGCCTCGGAATTTCTCGTGATGGCGAGTGAACTGATGCTCATAAAGAGCCGTATGCTCCTGCCGAAAAAGGAGGACGAGGAGGATCCGCGTGCGTCGCTTGCAGCGGCAATGCTTGAATATCAGCGCACAAAACTCGCAGCTGCAAAGATGAACCTTATGTACGCCACATACGGATTGCGCATGGTTAAGGAGCAGGATGAGATTTCGGTAGACAAAACCTACGTGGCACCCCACGATGCTTCTCTGCTTGCCCGCGCCTTGAACCGTGCCATGTCAGAGGTAAAGCTGCGTGATGATCGCGTGATCGAACGGTTTGAGCCGATAGTCAACAGACATCAGGTTCCTGTATCGGCGGTTGCGGCGGAGCTTGTGCGTCATATGAAGCGTGACGGGCGCGTCTTTCTCGATTCTTACTTCGCAAATTCGGGAAGCCGCTCGGAGCTTATCGCGAAATTTATGGCAGTACTCGAGCTTCTGCGGCAGGGGTACGTCGGTATAACCGATGAGGAACCGGAGTCGGAGGACGGTGTTATCCCGGCTGACGGACATATATCGCTTACAATGGCGGATGACTTTAACGAGAAGCGAATTGATGAGCTCTTTGCGGACGGCACCGAGTCGGGTGCCGACATTAACGAAAAATGACGGAGGAAATTACCGTGATCCTTGATACGGATGATATGAATATGAACGGGGCGGTCGTCGGCGCAGATTCGGCACCCTCCGATCAAGCGTCGGAATACTCTCCGCCTACAGTGACCGAGGAGGCGGAGGATCTCTCGCAGAATGTGCCGAAATGCGAACGGATAATCGAGGCGGTTCTTTTTGCGGCGGGGCACCCCGTTGAGTATTCGCGGCTTGCCGATACTATGGGTCTTACGCCGTCTGTATGCCGACGGATCGTTTCGGATTATGCCGAACGGTATAACGGCGGCGAGGGACTTGAGCGCGGGATCATGATGATGCTTTACCCGGAGTCGTGCCAGATATGTACGAGGGAAGAGTATGGCTCATATGTGCGCTCGGCGCTCGGAATACGCCGTGGTGGAAACCTCTCAAACTCATCTCTTGAGGTGCTCGCGATCGTCGCGTACAACCAACCCGTGACGCGCGCATATATCGACACGGTTCGAGGGGTCGATTCGAGCTACGCAGTTTCTTCAATGTGCGAGCGGCACCTGATTGAGCCGTGCGGCAGGCTCGATGTCCCCGGACGTCCGATGCTCTATCGGACGACCGACAACTTTTTGAGAGTATTCGGTCTCGGCTCAATCGAAGATCTGCCGGAGGTCGTGACACCTGAGGGCGAGGTCTTGAAGGCTGTCGGAGAAGATTCGGAGCAGCTTCATATAACTGAGGAAGAGTAAGTTACATATATAGGTGAGCGGGAGGTGATCGGCGTTGAAGTTTCTAATAATACCGGCAGCCGTTCTGCTGCTTGTCACGCTGCTGCTCATTGCTCCTGCCGGGGTGCGTGTTATATATAACGGCGACGGCGATCTTATTGTAAGGGCACGAATCGGTCCGATATCGGTTCGCGTATATCCGATCCGCCGCAGGAAAATTCGACTGTCAAAATTTTCGGGACGCGGGTACAAAGAATTAATGGAGCGCGAATCGGAGAACCGGCGCGACAAACAGAGCAAAAAGGATTCGGACAACGCCTCATCGGGCATTCGACCGACATTACAGTTGATTCGCCGTGCCGCGGAGGAAATAACACGCCTTCTGCACGGAATGAAGGTGACGGTACGACAGCTCAGGTTGACGGTTGCTGGAGAGAGCGCCGCCGGCGCAGCTATTATATACGGAGGGGCGGTTCAGACGCTTGCGTATGTGACTGAGCTCATTGGGGCTGCCGCACAGCTGTCAATACCGTATCCTGAGACGGTCGGAGTCAGCTGTTCGTTCTGTGAGACGGATTGCAAGCTGCGACTCGATATTGAAGTGCGTGCGCGCATAATACGGCTTCTTGCGGCAGCTGTGCGCTTCTTCGTTTTATATTCGGATTACAAAGATAAAAATTCACCGAAAGGGAAGGACATAGACCATGGCAGAAAATAAGCAGAGTGAGATAATCAGAACTGCGCTTGAGAGCATAAAGACTATGCTTGACGCAAATACGGTCATAGGAGAACCGATAACGACACCGCAGGGAGCAACGATAATCCCCGTGTCGAAGATTTCGGTCGGATATGTTTCCGGCGGACTTGATTACCTGAAAAAGGATACGCCTGTGCAG
>CAKSEM010000248.1 GCA_934446485.1 uncultured Eubacteriales bacterium
TTTGGCTACAGATAAAATCAAAGAAAACATAGACTCTATAAAAACCAAAGAAAAACCGCTCAATAAGACTTTTGAGGGATTGACGATTAGAGTTTCACGAAAAAAGATAGTGTTAGCTTCTGTACTTTGTTTCTTCTTGATTGGTGGTGGGGTGGCAGGCTTACTCTTTCAAGGAAAAGAAAAAAAGAATGTCGAAGCTCCAAATAAGGTGGAGATAGAGGATTCTATAATTGTAAAGGATAAAGTTGATACAGTTAAGATGGTACCACAGAAAAAGGAGCAAAAAGCCAAGAAACTTCAAATAGTCAAGAATAAAGATTATAACGAAAAAAAGAAGAAACAACAAGAGGTAAAAAAAGAAGCTAAACGAGAAAGTACCACACCTTCCAAAGCAAGTAAGACGGGTGGCTTTAAATTGGTTCCAATAGAAAAAGGGCAAGATAAACTAACTCCGGTTCCAGTCAGAAGTGTTAATAAAGAAGAAGTGACCCCAATTAAGGGAAAACAAGAACAAAGCAAGTAACTATGATTGAGATACGACAAGGTGAGGAAATCAATGGTCGTTATGTATTGAAAGAGTACAAAGGACGTGGTACGTTTGGGCAAGTCTGGTTGGCCTACGACCGTGCCAAGGATGAAGATGTAGCCATCAAGTTTTATGTGGCACTTGACCACAAAGGGCGTGAGGAATTTATACAGGAATATCGTATAGCTGCTGGTCTTGAACATCCAAATCTATTGGTAACGAAGGATTTTGGTGTGTGGCAAGATTATCCTTGGCTGACAATGAAGTTTTGTGACTCTGGCTCTGCTGGTGATATGGTTGGCACACTCAGACCAACATCGGAAGATGAGCGAACAATATGGCGATTTATCCATGATGTAGCTGAAGGTCTTGCTTATCTGCATCATGTCAAGCCGGAACCAATTGTTCATCAAGACATAAAACCTGATAATGTGCTAATTGCTTCAGATGGGACATTCCTAATAACTGACTTTGGCATTAGTAAGCGAATACGCAATACGATGAGTAAGCAATCTACTCGGGCATTGAAAGCCGGAGCACCTGCTTATATGGGACCAGAGCGTTTTTCTGCAAATCCCGAACCTATCCTATCAAGTGACATATGGTCACTTGGAGCATCTATCTATGAACTTGCTGAGGGAGAACTTCCTTTTTCTGGAATGGGTGGTGTAATGATGAATCAAGGTGCTGAAATACCGTTGCTTAGCTCTGGATGGTCGAAGAACCTCAATGACATCATGCGATGGTGTCTAGAAAAGCAAACATGGGATAGAGCTAGGGCAGACCAAGTAGCGGATATTGCCAAGGCCGTTCTTGATTCACAAGGTGAGGTATGTGTTGAAAAACTCATACAGGACATGAAGGGAAAAGTGTCTTCTGCTACAAAATGTGGAAAGAGAGACCCAAGAGCAACCAACCCGTATGCAAATGGAACTTATAGTGAAAGCCAACAAGAGAAAAATATAGAAGTAAACATTTCAGAACCTATTGCACCAAAAACATGGAGAAAGAAACCGTTAATGGGGTTGACCGCTATTGTAGTTCTTGTTTTGGCAGTATTTTTCGTATGGAATACAACTCATGAAGAACAACCAAAGAGTAATACTGTTAAGGTGGCAAAGGAAGTGACACCTACGAAATTGCCTGATACTATAAAAAAGAAGACTAAAGTATCTAAAGAGGAAAAGCCAAATTCTGCAACCGTGAAGGAAAAATCTAAGTCAGTAATGACAATTACCCCAAAGGTTGATTCTTCATCCAGTACCGTTCGCCAAGGAACACTTTCGCTTGGGTATGCCACATGGAAAGGAGCCATCAAGAGTGGAAAGCCTGACGGCAAAGGAATGATGACATTTACATCAAGCCACATTGTAGACTCTCGTGATCCGAAAGGTCGTATTGCTGAAGCTGGAGACAAGATAGAAGGCTCATATGTAAATGGTCATCTGAGTTTTGGCAAATGGTATAAATCTGATGGTACAACAGAAACAATATTGTTAGGAGAATAAAATAATGATACGAATAATATTATTTATACTGATAGGGTTGCTTAATTATGCAACTTCTTCAGCACAACAAGCAGATTCCAAGCGTAAAACTATGGAGGATGATTTCATAGAACAGATGAAGGAAACTTCAAAAAAGGATGTTTTATCACACATTACTAACGACTCTACTGTAATGAGCCGTGTAAAAGGAAAGAGTTATTATGTACATCCTGGTGAGACTTATATCATAGATGGAATCTCTACTGCCACATAT
>CAKSEM010000249.1 GCA_934446485.1 uncultured Eubacteriales bacterium
ACGCAAGGATAGAGCTTCGCGAGGCACGGCACGGTAAGCATGAAGAGCACAGCGAAGGTGTATATGCAAACCTCATTGCCTCCGAGGATGCGGAGATTGCGATGACCAAGGTTATAGCGGGTAAACAGGAGGTTCAGCCCGGATGCATCGTCAGGGCGGGGGATCTATTGGTATCGGGAGTTATACCGCTCGGTGTCGAGGGCGACGGGGCGAGATATGAGTATGCCGAAGGCGAAATACTCGCTTACGTGACACGGACCGCCGAGGTGAAAATCCCGTTTGAATCTGAGAAAAAAGTCTATACCGGCAGATGTGAGCGACATAATAAATTAAAAATCTTTAAAAAAAGCATGAATCTTTTCATAAATGGTGGAATTGAGTATGCAGGTTATGATAAAATAATAGAAAATGAACAACTGTGGCTTTTCGGTATCATGCCGCTTCCCGTATGGAGTGTCGGTGAATGTTTCAGAGAGTATGAATACGTCAGAACGACGAGCGATTATCGAGAGGTATTTTCCTCTGCCATGCGTGAGCTCCGCGAGGTGACTGACGAACTGCTGGGAGACTCTGAGATGGTATCAAAAAAGCTCACGTACGAGCTTGCTGATGATGCTTATACCGTTACGTGCGAGATGACCTGCATTACGGATATAGCCGAAATCAGTGAATTTACAGTCGATGCTGCCGAATCGCCGGCTGCGGACGATTGAAAGGATAGAAAAGATAAATGTCTCAGAAAATCGTAACTGTCAGCGATGCTGAAATGACCAGACGCATATTCGGCAGCTTTGACCGAAATCTTTTGCTGATCGAAAACGGATGCGGGGTGCGTGTCTACAACCGCGGAGGTGTGGACGGAGATGCCATTACCGTTGAAGGCGATGACGACTGCGTGCTGCGCGCGGTAGAGGTACTGAAGTATCTGAAGAAGATCGCATCACTCGGCGAGGAGCCGACCGAACAGAGTGTTGAATATATCATAGGTATGGTTTGCGACGGTCGCGAGGGCGAGCTTTCGGGGTATGATGAAGACTGTCTCTTCATAACACCCAAGGGAAAGCCGCTGAAGGCGAAGACTGTTGGGCAGAAGAAGTACATTGATATGATCGGCAAAAACACGGTCACGCTCGGTGTGGGACCTGCGGGAACGGGAAAGACCTACCTTGCGGTAATGATGGCTGTAAAGGCTCTGCGGGCTCACGAGATTTCACGTATCATTCTGACACGCCCCGCCGTTGAGGCGGGCGAACGTCTCGGATTTCTTCCGGGAGACCTTCAGAGCAAAATATATCCGTACCTGAGGCCGCTGTACGATGCGCTCTATGATATGCTCGGACCCGAGACCTGCTCTAAGCTTATAGAAAGAATGACTATAGAGATTGCACCTCTCGCGTATATGAGAGGACGAACACTTGACGATTCCTTTATAATCCTTGATGAAGCGCAAAATACTACGACCGAACAAATGAAAATGCTTCTGACACGACTCGGCTCGGGCTCCAAGATTGTAGCAACCGGAGACCTGACGCAGACTGATCTGCCGTCGGGGCAGAAGAGCGGACTTGCTACAGCCGTAAAGATACTTGACGGTGTGGAGGGTATCGGCATACACAGGTTCTCGGAACGTGATGTCGTTCGACACAGGCTGGTTCAGAAGATAATAGTAGCATACGATAAGTACGACCGATCCGAGGGGGTCAAGCGCGCTGCCAAGCGAAGCGGGACATATCGAACGAATGTGCACGAACGTGACACTAAGAACTGAACGGCGGCTTGTTTTAAATTTTTGCGGTATATACTCCGGCGATAGCTTTGTCTGCCGCGCCTGATTTGCAAACCACAGAAGTCGAAGAAGAATTACAGAATTATCATTGCCGTCGTTTGGACGGCGGCGGAGGGCATAATGAAAGTTAAAATATATTATTCGGACGAGCTTTCGCTCGCACGCACTCACAAGCGGCTTCTCGGTACAGTGAAGAATGCCGTTATCGCAGCACTGACATACGAGAAATTTCCGTATAACGCCGAGGTGTCGGTTACGTTCACCGACAATGAAGGCATACGTGAGCTGAACAGGGAATACCGTGACATTGACAGACCTACGGACGTTCTTTCGTTTCCGCTTTACGATTATATCGGCGGCGAAAAGCCCGATGACGAAGATCTTGCACAGCTCGGCGATATTGTGATCTCACTTGAACGAGCGAGAGAGCAGGCTGAGGAGTACGGCCATACTTTTCAGCGTGAAATAGTCTTTTTGACAGTA
>CAKSEM010000250.1 GCA_934446485.1 uncultured Eubacteriales bacterium
GTACGACACCGTCTGATGCCCGATGCTTTCATTTCATCGGTACAAGGGATATTATAACTCACGCGGAGTTTTTTTATTCACACGTTGTAAAGACTTCTTGTATTGTAGATGAGCTGCGCCATCTGTGCACGCGTCAGAGGCTGCGCTGCGAACAGTTCGTAATCGCTGACTATTCCGGCACGCGATACTGCATCTATTGCGCCGTCATCCCATGCGGCATCGGCATCACATTCGGCACCGGTGATCCGAGAGATTATAAGTGCAGCTTCGGCACCGGTAATCATTTCATTCGGGCGGAAACATGTTCCGCAATCCGTCGTATAACCGGAAACGATGCCGAGACGTCGTGCGGCATACACATAGCCGCTGCAATCGTCGTTTATATCTGCACTGTCCGAAAAGCCGCAGCTCTTGGAAGACAACTCGGGCGCTCCGAGCGCACGCATAACTGTTTTCACGTATTCTTCGCGTGATACTCCCTCATCAGGGTCGAACCAAAGCGTTCCGTGCTCGTCTATCGCATCCATAATGCCGTCGGATACGAGCGAGACGGCGGCATTATATGCGGGATTTCCGGACATATCGGAAAATTCGGTTCCGTCGCGTCTCGGGGATATGTCGAGAGTTACGGTGCAGGGTTCGCTGTATGCACCGAGTGAGTCGGATACACGGTAAGTGAATGAGTCGCGTCCGGTGTAGCCGCTGTACGGCGTATATGAGAAGACTCCGGCAGACGCATCGGTGATTTCGGCGATTCCGGATTCGGGATAGGACGTTATTTCAAAATGTACGTCATCTCCGTCCGGATCGGACCCGTCAAGTCTGCCGACATAAGTGATGTCCGCAAACGTTGCGGCGGATACGGCACTGCTTCCGACACATGGCGATGCGTTGGAGGCGCGGTCCGAAAGCTTTATTATACATTCGGTAGTATAGCTTCTGCCCGCAGTAAATTTGAATGATGTTTCATCCGAGGCGCCGGACGGGATAAAGCGAAGAAGTGACAGATTGGCACCTGATATGGTCTGACCGGCACTGACGGGTGCCTCGCCGAGCACGAGAGTGCCGTCGTTATCCGGCGGCAGAGCGGTTAGGGTGATCGATGATATATGCGCTCCGACGGATGATTCAAAATCCTCTGCCGAAAAGCGTATATTCTCACCGCTCCCCGATTTTACCATCGAATACTCCGCGGCGACGTGCTCGAGTGCCGGAGACAGTCTTCTGTCGGCAGCCGATATTGCCGATGCTGCCGTCACGGCGAGCATTACGAGAATGGCTGCAAGTTTGAAATTTCGGTTCATATGACAACATCCCTTTCACAAAAATTGCTGACATGAGAAGTATTTGTCATGCTACCTCGGTTTATACATCTGTTTTTTCGGCATCGGCACAAAATCCCCTTGATTTTTTCTCCGACATACTGTAAAATAATCTCAAACAGATGAGTCCGGTCATATGAGCGGACTTTTCGCTGTTGCCGAAATTGAGAATACGGAGACTTATAGTATATATGGGTGATATATTTGAACTGTTTAAAAAGATAGGTTCGTCTGAACCGATTCGGACGGGCTCGCCGGAATACATTATCGCCGGGCTCGGAAATCCCGGAGAAAAGTACGATATGACGCGCCATAACGCCGGATTCATGGCAGCGGATCACATAGCACAGCGGTGCGGCGCGCCGATCATATATTCAAAATTCAAAGCGCTGACCTCGACTGCGGACATAGCGGGGCACAGAGTGCTTCTTATGAAGCCGCAGACGTTCATGAATCTTTCCGGCGAAGCCATCGGCGAGGCATCTGCGTATTACGGGATACCTGCCGAGAGAGTTATCGTGCTTTCCGACGATATATGTCAGGCTCCGGGCAGGATCCGCATACGCCGCTCGGGCTCGGCAGGAGGTCACAACGGTCTTGCAAATATTATCCTGCATCTTGCGGGAGATAATTTTCCGCGTATCAGGATCGGTGTCGGAGAGAAACCAACCAAGGAGTATGATCTCGTTTCATGGGTGCTTGGGCGTATGCCCGAGGATGATCTCAAAGGAATGATGTCCCGTTTTGACGACATATATGATGCCGCGGCACTCATTATGGACGGCAAGTTCGATGAGGCTATGGGTCGCTTCAACGGCAAGATATGATTATCGGAGGCGGAGTTGAATACTGAACTAATACTTGACAGGCTGACAGCGGACAGGGAGTATCGCGAGCTGACAGAAGCGCTCAAGGCGCCCGGACGCCGTTCCGGTACCTACAGAAC
>CAKSEM010000251.1 GCA_934446485.1 uncultured Eubacteriales bacterium
ATCTTGTTTCCGTCACTTGTACGACCGACTACGACACTTTCGCGAATCAGGTCGATATGTGACAGATACTCCTCGATTTCTTCGGGAAATACGTTTTTGCCGTTTTCAAGTACAATGACGGATTTCTGTCTGCCTGTAATGAAAAGATATCCGTCATCATCGAGGTACCCTACGTCTCCCGTGCGGAACCAACCGTCATCTGTGAATGCTGCCGCATTTGCTTCGAGGTTATCATAGTAACCGAGCATTACGTTGTCTCCGCGGACAAGTATTTCACCGCCGATATAGCCGAACTCATTCGGCTCATCGGATGCGGGATCGATGCGGATTTCACAGCACGGCACCGCGCGGCCGACCGAGCCGTATTTGCGCGCATAATAAGGCGTGACGGCGGCAAGAGGGGAGCATTCGGTTATACCGTAGCCCTCGTATATCGATATTCCGAAGTGTTCGAATGCTTCAATCATGAGCGGGTCGAGCGGAGCTCCTCCGCATATGATCTTCTCGAGCCTGCCGCCGAAAGCGGCGAGAATGTCGGCAAATATGCGCCGGCGGACATCAAGGCCGACCGAACTCATGGTGCCGGCGGCGATAATTCCGACCTTGAGGCGGTTCTCCTTGCCTGATCGGCGAGCTTCGGCCCATATTTTTTTGTGCATCGTATAGACGAACAGCGGCACAAGTATGAGGGCAGTCGGCTTAAAGAGTTTGAAGTTCTTTATAACGTGGCTCAGTGAGTCATTTATGCAGATGTGCACGCCGTAATCCATCTCGGCAAGTGTGCAGGCAAGCTCGTATGTGTGATGCATCGGGAGAACCGACACTACCGTGTCGTCAGGGTTGAAATCGACCGTTTCACAGGCACTTGTGACGACAGAAAAAATATTTTTCTGGGAAAGCATAACGCATTTGCTGCTTCCTGTTGTGCCCGAGGTGAAAAGAAACTCTGCAAGCTCGTCCTCTCTGGACGACGGATCAGGGTATTCGTAGCCATCAGAGACCTCCTGGGAACCGACTTTGCAAAGCTCGGTGAATGTTGTGACACACGGGTCATCCGACACTTCACCCGTAAAGGGAATGAAGCGCTTGAGGTGAGTGCCGCTACGGCGTATTTCTGATATTGCGTCCGAAAGCGAAGCCGAATATGCAATTGCGTCAGCATCTACCCACTCAAGAAACTTCTCGATTTCGGACGGAGACAACTCACGATCCATCGGGATCACGACTCCGCCCGAAACTACGGTGGCGAGGTACATACACAGCCATTCGGGCGAGGTTTCTCCGATAACGGCAACCTTAGCTCCGGCGGATAACCCCATAGAATCAAGCCCGGCAGCCGTTTTTTTGATCATATCCGAAAATTCAAAATACGTTATATCAGCAAGCCTGTGGTCTGTCGTAAAATATGAAAACAGAGTCTTTTCCCCGTGAGATTCTATTATCCGGCATAGCTCGAGTGCATTTGCAACGGGAGTGTATATACGTTTGGTTTTCGGCTTTTTATGCGTTCTGACCTTTATTTTTTTTACTTTCATTGTGACCTCGATACAGATGAATGAGCGGTGGTGTGCGTCTCAAAAAATTATTTCACACCCGAAATATTATACCTCAAATAATATGCTTTGTCAATTACCGAACAAGACATATTGTGACCGTATATGTGCCGTACGAAAACGAATACCTGCTGCACGGCAGCTTTTGGCGGCTGTGCAGATACTATTGACAAATCGGCATGATAAGTGTATAATTTGTGTGGAAATCACAGAATGTCTGAAAGGATACATAAATCATGTCGAAGAAGATTTTAGTTGAGACCTCGGCGCGCCATGTACATCTGACAGAGAGCGATATAGAGACTCTGTTCGGAAAGGGAGCACAGCTGACGTTTAAGAAGGCACTTTCACAGCCCGGTCAGTTTGCCTGTGAGGAGCGTGTCACAGTCGTGGGACCGAAGAAGTCCATTCCGAACGTTATAATCCTCGGACCCGCACGTCCCGCAACGCAGGTTGAGGTGTCGCTCACCGACGCACGTACTCTCGGTATATCTGCTCCCGTTCGCGAATCAGGCGATATTGAGGGCTCCGGTGCTTGCCGTCTCGTCGGCCCTGCGGGTGAGGTCGAGATTGACTGCGGCGTTATCGCCGCAAAGCGCCATATTCATCTGACGCCTGAGGCAGCCGATGAATTCGGTGTTGCGGACAAGCAGATAGTCTCGGTAAAGATCGATTCTGCAGATCGCAGCACTGTTTTCGGCGATGTTGTGATC
>CAKSEM010000252.1 GCA_934446485.1 uncultured Eubacteriales bacterium
GTAACCGGGTAGTCCGTTCCGAACATCAATCTCTCACAGCCTAGCTGTGACACGATCTCCCTCGCACGGGATGCCGACATAGCCCACAGGGCGCTCGATGTATCAAACCAGACTCTCTCTCTTCCGCGAAGGAGCGGCACAGCTTCATCCCAAGCCTTGTATCCGCCGAAATGAGCAGCTCCGACCACAAGGCGAGGAAAATCCTTCAGCACGCGAACGAGCCTTTCCGGAGCAGAATATCGGTATTGAGGACGGTCATCACCCATATGGAAATAAACCGGCATCTCACCTTCGACAAGGGAGTAAAGCTCATACAGTCGCGGATCATCAATATTTACACCCTGAATATCCGGATGTATTTTCACGCCGCGGAGCCCGAGGCGTCTGCCGCGATCAAGCTCCTCTGCAAAATCGGGACAGTCCTGATGCATTCCCATAAAGCCCACGGTCCGATATCCCCGCTCGCACGACTGTCGGACGGTTTCGGCAATAAATTCGTTCACATGTGCCGTCTGGTGTGCGTTTGTAGCAACGCCGAGCAACAGGAATCCGCAGACACCTGCCTCCCCTCCCTGACGCTCAAGATCGGAATACGTGCCCTTGCCCTCAACGTGAAAATTATAGAAATTTCCGAGATTGACTGCAGCCCGTTCGGCTATGTTCTCGGGATAGATATGTGTGTGAATATCGAATATTTTCTCCTTCAAGATAAAAACGCCTCCGTAACCCGCGGTTACTGCTTGATTTATTCGTCGATATGCGGTATAATCGTGCTTGGACGGAGCAATGGCTCGTCCGCGCCGAATTTTAAGCCGTTCGGAAACAAAAGAATTTCTCAACAATTTATGCCGCCGTTCGGGCGGCGGATCGGAGATTATTATGGATTGCATATTCTGCAAAATCATTGACGGCGAGATACCGTCCGACAAGGTCTATGAAGATGAGCGCGTTCTCGCCTTTCGGGACATCAATCCCGAGGCCCCCGTGCATATACTCGTGATCCCTAAGGATCATATCGAATCTGCCGATTGTATCACGGAAGAAAACTCCGAAATCGTATCAAAAATTTTCGAGCTGATTCCGCGTATTGCGGCAAGTGCGGGGCTCACCGGCGGCTACCGCGTCATAACGAACGTGGGTGACGATGCCGGACAGAGCGTACACCATCTGCATTTTCATATACTCGGAGGAAAAGCGCTCCCTCTCCACCTTATCTGATCCGATATTTTCATCTCTCCCGAGCCGTGCTGCCGCACGGTTCGGGAATTTTTGTTCTGCACGTTTATCGGTGCATAAACTCGGAATAGATCGCACGGAGCGCATGCTCAAAATCCGACTCATCCACACCTATTATTATGCTAAGCTCAGACGAACCCTGATCGATCATCTTTATGTTTATGTCGGATTCGGCACAAGCCTTGAATATGCGGTAAGCGGTACCCTTTGCCTTTACCATTCCGCGTCCGACAACCGCGATCAGTGCAAGCCCGTCCTCAATCGACATTACATCCGGCTCGACTGATGTGCAGATCCGATCGAGTATGCGTTCGCGGCATTCGTGTATCTCGGATGTGTTCAGAACGACACACATCGTATCTATACCAGACGGCAAATGCTCAAAGGATATTCCTTCCTTCTCGATCGACTCAAGCACCTTTCTGCCGAAGCCCGTCTCGGAGTTCATCATAGCCTTCTCGATCGATATGACAGAGAAGCCCTTCTTACCCGCAATGCCGGTGATGACGCTCGTCGCATCACAGCCGTCGCTCACGGGAACGATCATCGTACCGCCGGAGCTCGGATTGTTCGTATTGCGTATGTTTATCGGTATTCCGGCGACACGGACCGGAAATATGGAATCCTCGTGAAGCACGCCGGCACCCATGTATGACAGCTCACGAAGTTCCTTGTATGTGATCGTATCGATAACGGCAGGAGAGTCAACGATGCGGGGGTCCGCCATAAGAAAACCGTCAACGTCCGTCCAGTTCTCATAGATATCAGCACCTGCCGCGCGGGCAACGATGGATCCGGTAATATCCGATCCGCCGCGTGAAAACGTTTTTATCGTCCCGTTCGGCATGGAACCGAAGAAACCGGGTATCACTGCATGAGTGTGCTGCGCAAGCTCTGATGAAAGCAGTGCGTTTGTGATCTCGGAATCGAACACACCGTCGTCACCGAACTTGATGTACACCGTCGGATCGAGAAAATCGAAGCCGATGTATGAAGCCAATATCTTGCCGTTAAGGTATTC
>CAKSEM010000253.1 GCA_934446485.1 uncultured Eubacteriales bacterium
GTGCAACGGCATACTTGTACGTTAGATAACGCAGCGGAAATGCTATGGAATTTTTGAGGTCGGACAACGGATCCTCCGGCGGAGCACAGGATTCCCGACAGAATGCCCTGAGACGTTCAACGTCCGCAGCGCTGAGATAGCGGAACACCGTCTCCATATCGATCTGCCGTCCGCGGGACAGCTTAAATTGGTCTGACACTTCAATAACATTGCAGGTATCAGACAGGATTATATAGGGATTATTCCTACCCTTGAAACCGATGTTCATAGCATAATACTCCGATCGTAATGTATTTTATAAAGTGTCACGTAAATATCGTCACAGAGATGAATTCTCTCTGCCGTGAGCCTCAGTCGGACGGCATCTCCGTCTCGTAATCGTCACTCCTCATTGCGCGATCGTTTGAAATTCCGGTCTCCGGACCGGTGGTGTCATCCGTTCCGTTATCGGGAACGAATGTCGGATCAGGCACATATACCGAAAACTGAATGCCGCCGACGGACAGTGCGCGCAGCGAAGCCGAAACCGCAGCCGCTATCTCCGGGTCGGAATCGGTTATGACGCCGCGAATACTGTAAACGCTGAAATTTCCCTTCAGAGAGTAGCAGCTGTCATATACGAACGAATACGCCTCGTCCGGCGTACCCGCACCCGAGCCTATGCCTATTGCAAGCAGGTCTGCATACTCGGAGAGCGTCTTTATCCTGCTCGCGTTCTGAGATATCAGATATACCGATGCCGGCAGCGTGATTCCGATATCGATCCCGTCGCCGCCTCCGCGCAGGAGCGAAAGGTATGACACTATCTCCCGCAGTGTATCGTGCGAGAGAGTATCGTCCTCGCCGACGAGCCCGTCGATTATGACCTCGTCGAATCCGAGCGAACGAAGCTCTCCTATGATCGCACAGTCGCGTGCCGCGCGGACGGAGGCATCACGCCCGTCGCCCAAAGAGTCTCCGGATGTCACATATATCGCACTGCGCCTGAGAGACTTCTCTCCGGCCGCCGCAAGCGCTGCGTTGATGTTATCAAGAACCGTAGACGGCTCGGCAACGGTTTTTTTGCTCTCGCTCTCCTTCGGTTCGCCGCCCGTGCTCTCCGATTCGGTCGCAGGCTCCGATTCGCTGTCTGATGCAGCCGCCGCACTGTTCTGCGTCACGGCACCGGTATCTATACCGACAAGCTCCATGAGCGCCCGTGACACATAGACAAGCTCTCCCGAGTCCGATGTAACACGCACTGACACAGCGTTGTATCGGTCTGACAGTCCCTTCACAAGGTCACGTATATCGTCGGAGCTGCCGCGTGTAACGTCAATATCCGCCGCACACACATTGATGCTCCTTGCATCCGATGTGCTCCGCACCCCGTCCGGATAAAGCTCGGTCGGCTCAACGGTCGCCCCCGGCACGTCCGTCGTAACATCGCGTTCCATACTCTCCGCAATGCGCGCACGCTCCCTCAGATGCATTCCGAGGAGCACCGACAGCCCCGTAAGTACAGCAGCGCAGAATATTACAAAGAATATGCGGAATATTATCTTTCCCTTAGGTTTCTTTTTAGGACCGGCGCGGCGCCTGCCGAGCCGAATTCTTCTGTGAAGTCTCAATTCGGTTAAGTCCCCTCTCCGACGGTCATTCCGTCACGAAAGCGTGCGGATATCCGTTCCGTCCGGCAGTTCTGTTACGGCAGCGAGTATTTCGGCTTGCCGCTCTTCAAATCTTTCGGTGTAAAGAGTCTCGGTGTATTCTGCCTCGACAAGATCCGCATGCCGGTCGAAATACCCCTCGTCCTTTTCGCACCGCATGATAATGCTGTATCCCGCATCAGTTTCAATTATGTCGCTGATCTCCCCGACACCGAGCGAGAAAGCAGCCTCTTCAAATGCCTCCGAACGTGTTCCGCGCATAATATAGTATCCGTCGTCGTTCTGGAACATATAGAGGTCATTGTTGTATTCACGCGAAAGCTCGTCAAAATCCTCGCCGTCTCTGAGCCGCGCGAGAATACGCTCCGCGCGGGCGCGGTTCTCCTCCGAGGTCCCGGCGTTCTCTCCGCCGACGAGTATCTGCTTGACACGCACAAAGCTGTCACCAAGGAACAACTCGCGCAGCAGTTCGGCGGAAGATGCCACCTTGTCGGAGGCGGCGATGAGCGACGGAAGTTCTTCGTTCAGTATATTGTTAGACACGATAAAATCGTATACGTCATCGTTCATA
>CAKSEM010000254.1 GCA_934446485.1 uncultured Eubacteriales bacterium
CGCAGGAGACGCAAAAACTCTTCTCGGTTATCCGCAGAATGCGCGACGACGGCAAGGCAATCATTATTATTACTCATAAACTTCATGAAGTAATGGCGATCTCCGATCGCGTATCGGTTCTGCGCAAAGGCGAGTACATCGGTACGGTAAATACCGCCGATACGAACGAAACTGAGCTGACCGAGATGATGGTCGGCAAAAAAGTGTCGCTCAATATTGAACGCCCGGATCCGGTCGATCCCGTGGACAGACTCGTTGTAAAGAACGTCAGCTGTATAAACCGCGAGGGTGTTCGTATGCTGGATAACGTTTCTTTTACTGCACGCTCGGGCGAAATACTCGGCATCGCCGGTATCGCCGGCAGCGGTCAGCGCGAGCTTCTTGAAGCTATCGCGGGCTTGCAGCACCTGCAGAGCGGTGACATACTGTACAACAATCCCAAGACCGGTTCATGCGATGACCTCAAAGACAAGACACCTCTTCAGATCCGAGAGCTTGGTGTCCGCCTCTCCTTTGTGCCGGAGGACAGGCTGGGAATGGGGCTTGTCGGGAATATGGATATTGTGGATAACATGATGCTCCGCAGCTACAGACGCGGTAAATCGATATTCGTCGAGCGCGGTCGCCCGCGCGACCTTGCCGACGAAATCGTAAGTCAGCTTGAGGTTGCAACTCCGAGCGTCTCCACACCGGTTAGGCGTCTTTCGGGAGGCAATGTTCAGAAGGTGCTCGTCGGGCGCGAGATTTCGGCGTCTCCTACGGTGCTGATGGCTGCGTATCCCGTGCGAGGGCTCGATATTAATTCGTCATATATGATATATAATCTTCTTAACGCTCAGAAGAAAAAAGGAGTTGCAGTCATATTTGTCGGTGAGGATCTTGATGTGCTCATCGATCTCTGCGACAGAATCATGGTTATCGGGGGCGGACGCATTACGGGAACGGTAGATGCTCGTACTGCTACCAAGGAGGAGCTCGGCCTTCTCATGACTAAGGACGGAGGTGTGGTACATGACACGTGCGAAGACGCATGAACCGCTTGTACACATAACAAAACGTGACGCGATGGTGTGGTGGAAAGCGTGGCTCATTCGCGCCGCCGCGATACTTTTGGCGCTCGTCACATGCGCTGTGATTGTCGTTGCGATGACCGGATACAACCCTGTCAAGGTGTATGCGACTATGTTCGACGGCACTTTCGGGTCGGCTAGAAAGATATGGAACACACTTCAGAATACGGCGATACTTCTCTGCATATCACTTGCAGTGACGCCTGCCTTCAAGATGCGTTTCTGGAACATCGGAGCAGAAGGTCAGGTTCTCGTCGGCGGACTTGCGGCGGCAACATGTATGTTTTATGCAGGCGACCGCTTGCCGACACCGGTGCTCCTTATAATTATGACGGTTGCCAGCGTCGCTGCCGGAATCGTGTGGGCGATCATCCCTGCATACTTCAAGGCTAAATGGAATACCAACGAAACGCTCTTTACCCTCATGATGAACTACGTTGCGATGCAGCTCGTATCTTTCCTCATCATGGTTTGGGTGCCGAACGGCTCGAGCGTTATGGGTATAATCAACAGTAGTTCGAAATCGGGATGGTTTCCGCAGCTCTTCGGTCAAAAGTACCTTCTCAACGTCATAATCGTTGCTGTCATAACCGTGCTTATGTACATATATCTGCGCTACAGCAAACACGGATATGAGATATCGGTTGTAGGTGAAAGTGAGAATACAGCAAAGTATATCGGCATAAATGTCCGCAAGGTTATACTTCGCACTATGGCTCTTTCAGGCACAATATGCGGAATTGCCGGTCTTCTGCTTGTGGCGGGTACCGACCACACTATTACAACAAAAACGGCGGGAGGAAACGGATTCACCGCGATCATGGTTTCGTGGCTGGCTAAGTTTAATCCGATTATGATGACGCTTACGGCGTTCCTGATCGTGTTCCTTCAGCGCGGCTCCGGTCAGCTTGCGACGACTCTGAGACTTAATGAAAGCATTGCCGATATAGTGACCGGAATAATACTGTTCTTTATAATCGGCTGTGAGTTTTTTGTAGGCTACAAGCTGAACTTCAGACATTCCCGTAAGGCTGACCGAGAGGAGAGAAACTAATGCTTAGTACGATTGCATCATTTATATACGCCGCGATAGTGCAGGGCATTCCGCTCCTGTTCGGTGCAACAGGAGAGATACTGACCGAGAAGA
>CAKSEM010000255.1 GCA_934446485.1 uncultured Eubacteriales bacterium
CATTTGAATTTCAAAGCAATGATTGTGTACCCGATCGGTGTGCTGCGGAGTTCTCTGTACGATAAGCCTCACAATTGTGCGGAATAATGCGAAAGGACGGTACGAAAATGAAGAGATTTACTGCGATAATTCTTGCACTCCTTCTCATGCTTCCGATAATATGCGTCAGCAATGCAGCGGACCTTGCGTTTGAGGATGTTTTGAGCGGTGATTGGTTTTATGAAGACGTTCATACTGTGTGCGAAATTGGACTTATGGAGGGGAGATCCTCACTCGTCTTTGCGCCGCGTGCGGTTACGACGAGAGCTGAATTTGTAACACTTGCATCATGTATCGCCGATGCTGATACGACGGACATGGGTAAGATTGCAGCCAAACGGTTTACCGATGTTGGCGCTGACTCGTGGTACGCGCCGTATATCGGATGGGCAAGCGAAAACTCACTTGTTAACGGATACAGCGATAATACTTTCAGACCCGACGCGCCTATCTCGCGCCAGGAACTTGCGGTTCTGATAGTGCGCTTTCTCGGGCAGCAGAAGGTCGATCTCTCGTCCGATCATTCAATCATAGACCGATTCGAAGATGCGGGTGATTTTCCGTCGTGGTCGCGATCCGATATTGAAAAATTGAGGCTTATAGGAATCGTCGGCGGAGATGAAAACGGGTGTTTCAATCATGAGAAGCCTGCTACGCGCGCCGAGATTGCAACCGTAACGCGCCGTATTGTCGATTTTTGCTGCGGATACCGCGACAGTATAATTGACAGCTTGGGTACACTTGAATATCGCATAGCTTACGACGGGACAGTGACTGCCGAGGCCCTTGAATCATGGCTTCTCATCTCAACCGATCCCGATTCACATTTTGACCGCGTTGCGGCGACGGAACCTGACAAGTTTATATCCGATGTCGGAGCTGTCATGCCGGGTGAGAGTAATACGGTTACGATCACTGCAGAATTTTCTATAGGTATGTATAGCCGCAAGGCGGAGATTTCGGTTCGGATCGTTCGTGAAGCAGCACCCTGTGTTTTGGAGAATGATCCGACTCCTGAGAATATCGGTACTCTGTATTCCGATGAGGCGACCGGCATAAAAATTTCCTATACGGTTCCGTTTGCGACTGATAACGGGAGTATTACATCGACCGGCACAGGAATCCACGGCGGTCATGAGTCCAAGCTCCTTCGTACGGAATATGGTACATTTGCCGTCTATCTGACAGGTGAGCACAACGACGCAAGCTACGGATTCGTTTGGGATGAATTCAAAGTTCTGAAGATCACATCCGTGGGAACGGAAGTTGTCATGTCGGGAGAATATCCTCATTCAAACGGCAGCTGCCTTCCGAATATATTTGCGGGAGAGAACGGTCGTATTTATGTATCAGTCATCTCCGTTGATAGCCCGAAGTACTATACTCAGAATCACAAAGAGGGTGCATGGCTCAATATCTATGAGATAGATGCCGAAAGCGGCAGATGGGAAGTGTACAGCGGAAATCCAGACTTTGAAGTTATGGGCGTGCACGGGTACGGATACTCGCAGCCGATACCGGACATTGCTAACGGTAAGATATACGCGCTTTACACCGGCGGCGGCGTGCCGGGGTACCTTGCATGGTTTGTGTACGATATTTCCTCACATTCATGGTCTGATGAGTGCTTTACGGTAAGAACCGACTACAGATGCGCCTATTTTAACGCATATGCAGACGGCAAGGGCGGCTTCTACTTTGTGGGTCAAAGAGATGTTCTGGCGCAGGATCTTGCGTCAAAGCTCGGCGTACCGCTGCGCGGAACCGGATATGTGTGGGATGCACTCTACATATTCCGTGTTGCCGATCCGACTGTGGAGGCATATACGGTGCAGACCGTTCGCGAACCTCAGTATGATCCGACCAAGGAGCAGAATCCTCAGGGCATGAATCATTACGGCGACGGCTGCACATATCTTGATACCGATGGACGACTCCATATTCTGTATACCCATGCGATCAAGAGCAAGACTTATATGTACCATGCGGTTTACGCTCCCGACGGAAGAGAGATAATGAACGATCAGCTGACACTCTCCGGAACGCGCAACCGCTTTGCACTTGCGATGGCACAGGGAAGTGACGGCAAGTATTACATACTTGCAACTAATTCGTATGCCACAGTTAAAACTGCAGCGCTCGAAATCTGGTGCTCTGATGACGGGCTTGAC
>CAKSEM010000256.1 GCA_934446485.1 uncultured Eubacteriales bacterium
AAGATGCATATGGACAACGTAGAGGAGGCTCTGCGTACTGTTCCTGGCGTGCAGTTCCTGGATTATGGCTCTAACGGTATGAATGCTAACGTCAGCGGCATCCGCATCAATGGCAGCAAGGACGTTATTATTCTTGTCGACGGCGTGCGTGTCAACGACTTCAAGGGCGCCGGCAATAGCGGCTATATGTTTGCATCGCTGATGAACAACATGGATAACATCGAGCGCGTGGAGGTTCTGCGCGGCAGTGCGGCAACGATGTATGGCAGCGGTGCTAAGGGCGGCGTTATCAACATCATCACCAGAAAGCCTGACGGAGCAAAAACTGTTATTGACGTTTCCATGGGCAGCTTTGATAAGGAAGCCTATAAATTCAATACCCAGGCTGCTAAAGATAAGGTTAGCTACAATATTTACCATGACAGAACTATTTCCGGCACTACCAAGGATGGCAGCGGCAAGGAATGGCCAGGTCATAGCAATACGAAGAGCAGCGGTGCCAAGGTTGAGTACAGATTCAACGATGCTCATAAGCTGACTGTGAACTACGAAACCATCAGCTCTAACTTCAGTGGTAAGGATCTTGTATATGTTGGTGATTATGTGGGCATGTACGACAGCAAGAGCGTTACCATGAAGTATGATTGGCAGATTAATGACGAGTGGAGCAACTCGCTGATTTACCGCACGACCAAAGAAAAATCTGCTTGGGATAAATTCATCAACGGCATTATGGATGGTAACCAGAAGTCAAGAAATGATATCGAGTACAAGCTCTACAGCGACAACTTCAAATACCAGACTGACAGATATACGATGGTCGGCGGCCTTGAATACAGCAAGGGCAAAGATCTTATTAATAAAAAGGACACTCATAATCTGTCCATGTTCCTGCAAGGAGATTGGGAGCTTGTGCCGCATGTAACCTTATCCGGCGGTGTACGTCAGGATAGACCGGACAGCTATGATTCCCATAACTCCATCAGCTATAAGCTTGGCTGGGATATCACTGAGAAGGATACAATTTATGCAGGTCGCAGCGATTACTACATTCTGCCGAGCCTGACACAGCTGTATGACAACAGATTCGGCAATAAGAATCTGCGTGCTTCCGAAGGTCGCACAACGAGCATTGGCTACAACCATGAATTCACACCTGAAAACTACATGATGTGGAGCTGGTTTGAGACTAAATCCGGCGTGGGCATGACTATGGACAGCGATGGCAAGTATGACAACAGCGAGGGCGGCCTTTCCCGCGGCTGGAACCTGCAATATGATGCACGCCTTAGTGATACTGTAAGCATTAAGCTTGGCTGGGCTCATCTGTTCTATGATGACAAGGACAGCTTCTCTCAAGGCTATGCACCGAAGGATAAAGCAACCTTTGGCGTATATTATGACAAGGATAAGTTTGGTGCTGCCTTCGACGGCTTCTACTTCATTCGTGATACTAAGGGTGCTAAGCCGGGCGTTAAGGGCTGGCCGTCTGATAAGTATGGCGTTTATAACCTTGCTCTCAACTACACGGCTGACAAGCAGACGAAGTTCTACTTCAAGGTGGACAACATCTTCAACAAGCTGTGGGCTGAGCACACAGACGTTATTTGGGGCGGCGGTGCTGATAGCTGGTACGCAATGCCTGGCAGAAGCTTCATGATGGGTATGCAATACACCTTCTAATTATAGATATTAATATGTTATATACGGGGCAGAACGCTCTGCTCCGTATTATATAAACACTTTTTTTGATGTAAAGGAGACTGTTATCATGGCAAGAGCAACTAAAGAAGAAACTAAGGTAATCGAAATGGAAAACAAAATCGAGAAAATGACTAAATTCTTGGCTGACAATAAAATTGAATGCTTCGATATCCAAAAGCTGGAGGACGAGCATCACACTACTATCTTCCGCAGCCGCATGGAAGTAAAAGGCCAGCTGCTGCCGATGGCACTGCTGATGGATGACAGCGTATACATGATGCTGCAGGTACAAATCGCACCGCAGGTAATCGACGAAGAAAAGCTGAAAGCACTTGCCGGTGCTATCAACAACATGAACAACAACGTGCGTCCGTTCAAATTCACCGTTTCCGACAGAGGCGACTTCATGCTGAACGCTTGCATCACTGCTGAAAACACCACCTTCAACCCGGCGCTGGTAAATGCTATCATGGGCGAGGCTGTTAAATTCATGGAAGCACAATAC
>CAKSEM010000257.1 GCA_934446485.1 uncultured Eubacteriales bacterium
TACATCATCCATATGGCACCGTCCTCCGAACCGAAGCCTGTCCGATACGCCCAACCGACGCACAGACTCCGTCAGTTTATCAAAATTACATATATAATATACGCAGAAAATCCTTTTTTACTTTTTTGAATCGCACGGAACGAGACGTTCTTCTTCGGAAACGGGGGTAATTTGCGCAAGGCTGCGCGTTATGTCTCTGATATACGTCAAAATACGCTCACGCACCGATGCGCGCAGTGCCAGCGTCATAGATACCGAATCGGTGAATTCAACATTCTCTTCATCGATGCCCTCTGCACGCAAAATTGCCGAGAGCTTCTGGTACTCTGAATATCCGAGTGTCACCCGAACGAGTGAAAACATCTCGTAAACTGCGAATCCGGCTTCGTCTATGGCGGCTCGTGCCGCACCCGAATATGCGCGGGCAAGCCCTCCGGTTCCGAGCAAAATGCCGCCGAAATAACGCGTTACGACGACACAAAGATCGTCTGCACCCGACGATTTGAGCACCGCAAGTGTCGGATAGCCCGAGCTTCCCTGCGGTTCACCGTCATCGCTGCAGCGGGTCGATGCACCGCCGTTTATATAATAAGCGTACACATTATGTGTCGCGTCACTGTACTTTTCACGCATCTCGGAAATAAATTTGTGTGCCTCGGATTCGCTCCTTGTCGGAGACACCGTCGCTATAAAACGCGAGCGTCGCTCGATAAGCTCGGCTTCCGCACGGCGGAGCACCGTACGGCGAACAACTATATTTTCAGGCTCCATATCTACTCCGACTCCGAAATATACTGCGACAATTTCCCGCGAAGGCGGTCATCGACCGTTGCAGAAACGCGCGTATAATCCGCCGTATATTCTATCTCGACATTTTCCGCCGATGCATATATCTGCGATATGACGGCTCCGGCAGACGGCGGCAGGCGAAAGACTACTCTGTGACGTCCCTCGCCAAGCATCGCTTCAAGCTCGGAAACCATCAGCTCGACCCCCTCGCCGGTCAGCGCCGAAATAGAGACCGCCCGCACTCCGGAAGCCGCAGACAGCTCACGCGGAATATCGATCGATCTTGCAGCGTCGCACTTGTTCATAACATAGAGACGCGGCTTTTCGCCGGCACCGAGATCGCCGAGAAGCTCTTCGGTAACTCTGAGCTGTGACTCGAACTCTGGGTCCGATGCATCTATTATAATGAGAATTGCATCGGAATAGACTGCTTCTTCAAGCGTTGAACGGAACGCCTTTATCAGATGATGCGGAAGGTTGCGAATGAACCCCACGGTATCTGTCAGAAGCACGTCGGAGCCGCCGGGAAGCGTATACTTTCGTGTCGTTGTATCGAGCGTTGCAAACAGCTTGTCCTCGGCTAAGATACCTGCCTCAGTGAGTCGGTTAAGAAGCGTGGATTTTCCCGCGTTCGTATACCCCACGATGGCGCAGCGTTTCATACCTGAACGCTCGCGGGAGGCGCGTATTACCTCTCGTGTGCGTACAACCGAATCGAGTTCGGACTCCAGAGCCGCAATGCGCGAGCGAATACGGCGTCTGTCAAGCTCAAGCTTTGTCTCTCCGGGTCCCCGCGAGCCGATAGAGCCTGCGGCACCGCCGCCGAGGCGCGACATCTCTCGCCCATGTCCGACGAGGCGCGGGGCCGTATACTTCAGCTGTGCAAGCTCGACCTGGAGCACGCCTTCAGACGAGCGTGCATGGGCAGCAAATATGTCGAGGATCAGCATACTGCGGTCGATCACCTGAACGTCTGACTCAAGCTCATCTTCTATAGACCGTATTTGTGACGGAGAAAGCTCACAGTCAAACACAACGAGATCGGCACCGTTATCACGGCACAGATCGGAAAGCTCGCCGCATTTGCCGCTGCCGATATATGTCCTGTGGTCTGGTGCGGGGCGCGCCTGTGTGAGAATTGCCGCGCACTCTCCGCCGGCGGTCTCAAGGAGACGCTGAAGTTCCTCAAGGCTTGCCGCAGCGGAATCTGCGTCAGCGGGCTGATATACCGAACAGAGTACGGCGCGGCGCCGTGTCGTATCGGTTGCGGAGATATTCATGATCCAAATCACCTCGTTTTCTGTACTGTGACAACGATCTCATCAAACAAAGAACCGGACAGGAATCATGGATCAAGATCCTCGTTTCCTATCCGGCAGTTTACGGTTAAACCCGTGCAGAAGGCTTACTT
>CAKSEM010000258.1 GCA_934446485.1 uncultured Eubacteriales bacterium
CATTCGACCCACACACCGCCGTTCGGTTCGTACCTGCCCTCGCGCACTCTCTCCGCGATCCTCTGAAAGATCGACGGATAGTATTCACGCATCCAATCAAGGTGCAGCGCGGACGACTGAATAAAGCGATAATCCGGGTGGACCTCCATGAACCCGAGCACCTCGGAATATGTACGTGCCGCCTTGCGGATCGTCTCACTTACAGGCCACAGCCATGCAGTATCGAGATGAGAGTGGCCGACGATGCCGACGAGTCCGCGCGAACGATCCGCTCCGTCCTTACTAAGAGCGGGTGCAAGCGCGCGGCTGACGGCGCGTGCCGACTCAAGAAGCTCGTCATAATCGGCTGCGGCGGGATCCAGTATCATATGCGGGTACGCCGCCGTAATTGCGTCATTTGCGCGCATATGCAGAAAATTGTCGTCAGGCAGCTTCAAGAACTGGAGCACCGCCAAAAGATCAAATACGCACCGTTTGAAGTCCTCATTGACAACACATATGTCAAGAGCGCGGAACGTATGGCTGAACTCCGACGGGTCGGCTTCCGGATGTCCGTAATTTGAGTATACCTCAACTCCCGGACACCAGTGTCCGGCATAGCACTCCAGATCCGCTCGGTACGTCACACCGGGCTTTGCATCGTGCGACAGATACATAACGCAGTGCATACCGCCGATAAAGCCTGACTTTGAGTTAACGATCCCAGACGGCACGCCGTCACGGAAGCAAAGTATTTCGGAAGCCCCGAGATCGGGAAAGAGGCAAAGCGTCTTGCCGGCAGCCGCCTCCGGGACGGTCACATCGGCGCGAAGCCAGATATTGTTCCATTCGCCGCCCCAATCATATCCCGGTTCGATCGGACGGTATACTTCATCCGGCGGCGGGGTGCGCAAATGCTCGGACGTTTCATATGCGAGCGGCGCCCCCACTGTACCGATCTTCTGGAATATATGATGACTGTAATACTCCACGGCATCGGTAACCTTCTTATATATAAGGTGAGAATAATTTTTGCTCATGCGGCACATCCTTTTCAGTTTTGAATTCACGGTATTACGGTTATTATACTATCGTAACACATCGTGTGTCAAGCACATACAGCAAAGCAATGTTTTTTCCGTATTCCCCCTTGAAATCCGCATCTCGGTCGGATATAATAGTATTCGATGATCTTAATTGCAGCAAAGGAGCAATACATATGAAGTTGACTTTTATGGGTGCCGGAAGCACCGTGTTCGCCAAGAACGTTATCGGCGACACCATGCTTGCCGATCCGTTTCACGATGTCGAGGTCGCTCTGTACGACATTGACGAGGAGAGACTGAACGAATCCTACATACTCATCGATGCAATGAACAAGACCGTAAACGGCGGTCGTGCTAAAATTGAAAAATTCCTCGGCGTGCCGCAGAGAAAAGCAGCCCTGAAGGGAGCCGACTTCGTGGTGAACGCCATTCAGGTCGGACTCTATGACCCTTGCACACTGATAGACTTTGAGGTACCGAAGAAGTACGGTCTGTATCAGACCATCGGCGATACGCTCGGCGTGGGCGGAATCTTCCGCGGAATGAGAACAATCCATGTTCTGAAGGAATTCTTCGCGGACATGGAGGAGGTTTGCCCCGACGCATGGTTTCTCAACTACACCAACCCCATGGCGATCCTCTCGGGATACATCCAGAGATTCACCCCCATCAAATCGGTCGGACTCTGCCACAGCGTTCAGTGCTGCAGCAAGGAGCTTCTTGAGAAGCTCGGCATGGAGGATAAGCTGGAGGGCAGATATGAACGGATCGCGGGCATCAACCATATGGCATGGCTTCTCGAGATCCGCGATCGCGATGGAAACGATCTGTACCCGGAGATCCGCCGCCGTGCAAAAAAATCGAGCCAAGAGGAATATCACCGCGACCTAGTAAGGTTCGACTACATCGACAAGTTCGGATATTACTGCACCGAGAGCAGCATCCATAATTCGGAGTACAACCCGTTCTATCTGAAGCCGGGACGCGAGGATCTCATGAAGAAGTTCAACACGAACTACGACGAGTATCCGAAGCGCTGTCGCGATCAGATTGCTGACTGGAAACGCCAGCGCGATGAGATACTCAACGGCGGCAAGGTTGAGCACACACGCTCAAAGGAGTACGCGTCGTACATCATGGAGGCTATGACCACGGACGTACCGTATATAATCG
>CAKSEM010000259.1 GCA_934446485.1 uncultured Eubacteriales bacterium
ATGAATACACGATTGTACTTAAACATTCTGTGGTCAATGCGATCGACCGTTTCGTAAGAGAATACGGATGCCACATAATCCGAGTTTGCAACATATGTGTTGTTTCTCGCATCCCAGCCGCACTTCTGCGCGTCCATAGCAACGTATGAATAATAGATGCTGTTATGCGGACGGTAGATGAGGTTATTCTCAAATATGCAGTTTTCCATCTCCATCTCGGCCTGCGTGCTGTTCACCGTGTGCCCCTCAAGCAGTGCGCCGCCGTGATGCTGTATCATGCCGTAGCCTACATATGCGAGAATGTTTCCGCGAATGGTATTGTTCTTTGCGTTTACATATGAGCTGTGGCCGTCATCACCGATAACGGTATCGCCCTTGAAGTAATTCCAAAGCTCAACCCCGCATCCGCAGCAGAGAACCACGTTATCTTCCCACACAACATTCTGAATAATGTTTTCCTTGCTTCCGCCGCCGCACTGAGCGCTCATAGGACCGTCGCCGATCTCGTGGAAGTAGCAGTTTGAGACATAGTAGCCGTTAGACTCGCCGTAAACCTCAATACCCGAAGCAACCTTGTTGAGGCTCTTGTTGCAGAAGCCGATCTCGCAGTTTCTGTACCTCACGTTGATTCCGCTCGAATTGATGCCGTAATCGGTCGAGTACATAGCTGCAATATTGTCGAATACCGTGTTATCATTTGCCCAAATGCATGAGCCGTTGCGTGAGACCTTGATGTCGTCAAATGAATCCGCAGGATTCTCACCCGGATGCTCTCCGCCGTCCCAGTAGAGGTACAGCTTGCCCTCATAGCGATCATGAATAAATTCAAGATTGTTCTTCATAGCGGTGCCGGGATTTTCGTAAGAGGTACCGCCCGATTCAAACAGAGACATACCGTTTGAGCAAAGACCTATCCGCTGTGTTTTCATACCTTCGGTGCCGAACGGCGACATGTCAGTTTCAGGTATCAAACGTATGCCGAAATACTGACCGTCATTGAAAACTATGTTCCCGATATCACAGGAGGTTGTGCGGAATTTCGGATCGGGATCGATCTCGTCCAGCACCCATACATTCTTCCACTCGGTCGGGAGCCAGTTACCGTTTCCGCCCTTGAAATCTATGGCACACGAGAAGAGCGGCTTTTTACCCTCGCCGTATGCGCCGTAGGAGACTCCGTTACCGGTAGAAAGACAGCTCACCTGATAATTATGATACTGCTCGGCATACCACTCGCTGCCGCGTTCGAAGAACACGCCGTCGCCGGGCTTTGCGATCGAGATCCTGTCACCCGTGCCGGGTATCGGGCGCCACAACTTAGAAAGCGAGCGCCACGGCGTCTTTGGCGAAAGTCCGTCGTTCGAGTCATCGCCGTTCAGCGTCGAAAGATAATAGACCTTGCCGCCGGAAGCCTTGATGTCCTCGGGCGTCAGTTCACTCTCGGAGTTCAGTATCTCGTTTACACGTTTCGTTATGAGTGCGCGATATTCATCATCGTCTGCTTCTGTGAGCTCACTGTAATCCACATCCGAATAGAGGAAGTAGTTCTTCAGGTAGTCGCCGAGATCGTCGGATTTGAACGATTCGGCATCGGCCGAATTGCGGAACAGTCCGACATATCTCACTTTAAACGTACCCGTAAAATCGTCGCCGTAGGGCTTAAAGAGTACCTCCGTAAGGTAGTACCTCGTATCGGCATCCGGGTGCGAGGCAAGAGCGGCGGATATATCGACGTATGCGGTGGAATATCCGTCGTCGTCCTCTCCCGCAGTGACGGTCAATGCATCGCTGTACGGCGTTCTGTTGCGCAGCGCAAGGTTTGCAGCAAGCTCCTGTGCCTCGGCGTCATCGTATCTGTAGCATATCTTCACTACAGGGAAATCTGAGATTGCGTGACCTACGGCGCTCAGCGATATTCCGAAGGTTCCGTGCTCCTGACGGAAGCTCTGAGTCTCGACCGTGCTGTCGGGATATACCTTTAGTGCCGGATACGGCGATTCATTTTCAAGAAGATCAATTCCGAGCGTCCCCTGTACAACCGTGCCGCCGGAATAAAGATACTTTGCTCCAAGTACGATTCTGCTGTCAGACGCCTTCGGCATATACCCCTGCCAAGCTTTCTCGGTGGCACGGATGAGGTTCCCGATGAGCGTCGCCATCTCAGCACGCGTGATCTCAGACTTCGGGTTGTAGTT
>CAKSEM010000260.1 GCA_934446485.1 uncultured Eubacteriales bacterium
ACACAAACATTTCGCGGATTGCGTTGCCTGCCAAGCTGTCAGACATCGGTGCGGGTGCTTTTGGCGATGTGTCAGCTGAGCTTACCGGCAACCAGTATTTCCCGGTGGCCAATGGCGGCCTTTACAGCGCAGATGGGACGCGGCTGCTTGTGGTTCTGAGCAGCACGGAGGACATGACAATCCCAGACACGGTGACACACATTGATGAGGGCGCTTTCAGCGGCCACTCCAATTTGCTGAGCGTTACCTTGAATGCGGCTGTGATTTCCATGGGCACAGAAGAAGAATCTCCCTTTGCCTATTGCGAGAGATTGAAAAGTATTTCGGTTCCGGAGAACAATCGCGCATATTGCGCGAAAGACGGTGTGCTGTTCACAGAGGATGGTACCGTTTTGCTGGCATACCCGGCCCAAAAGCAGGGGGCAAGCTACACAGTCCCTGAGGGCACACGGACTTTGGCAGCATACGCCTTTACCTCGAATGCGTTTCTGGAAGAACTGATCCTTCCGGATGGCCTGAAGACAATTGGCCACACCATTATTTGGGGCTGCGATGTGCTGAAGAGTATTACCATTCCGGCATCCGTTACAAAAATAAGTAGTAGCGCTTTGGGTGGCGCAAATTACGAGCCTACGATTAAGGGCTACACAGGCTCGGCGGCGGAAAGCTATGCCCTGGAGAACGGCTTCCCCTTTGAATCTTTGGGAGAAATCTCGGAAACTGCCAGCGGTACCTGCGGTAAAAACCTCAAATGGAAGCTGATGGGCACAACCCTGACCATTTCCGGCACCGGAGCCATGACCAATTATGCTTCCTCTTATAATAATACAACCGGGCAGGTATCTACCAATGCCCCCTGGTTTGGCCTGGGGTATACCAGCCTGGAACTGGAGCCGGGAATCACAACGATCGGCGATTATGCCTTTTGCTTCAGCGATCTGGGCGGCAGTGTGATTGTTCCTGAGGGCGTCACCGCTATCGGCAAATACGCATTTAGCGATTGTTATGAGATCAGCAATTTGGCTCTGCCCTCTACACTGAAAACCATCGGGGAAGAGGCGGCATCGTACCTGTTTGCTTGTGACACCCTTCACATACCTGCGGGCGTGACCTCGATCGGAGATAACGCTTTCTCCGGCAAGGGTTGGGATGAAATTACCGTAGATGCGGGAAACCGTTCCTTCAAGGTTGTGGACGGCGGATTGTATAACGCTGCCGGAACCAGGCTGCTGGCAGTCGAGGATGGCACGGGAGAATTCACAGTTCCGGATACCGTAACAGTGATCGACCATGGTTGTTTCTTCAATGCTGATTTTTCTGCTATCCATTTAGGCGCCAAAGTCGTAAAGGGTTACACTGGGACTTTCTTCGGTGGATTGAGTCGCCTGAGAGCGATTACGGTTTCTGAACAAAATCCCAACTATCGGGCAATGGATGGCGTGTTATTCTCTAAAGATGGAAAACAGTTGGTATGTTATCCCAGTGGGAAGACGGGAAAAAGCTATGTTGTTCCAGCAGATACGCAGACCCTAGACTTTTATGCTTTTTTCAGCAATCCTTATCTGACTGCTTTGTCTTTGCCGGAAGGGCTCAAGGAAGTCGAGGATATGGCGGTGTTTAACTGCGGAAACCTCAAATCAGTCGCGATTCCCTCCGGCGTAAAGACGATTGGCAGGATGGCACTTGGCTATACACAGTACAATGGTCCAGCCAAGCCAATTGCCGACTTCACCATCTGCGGGCACGGTGATGGCGTAGCAAAAACATATGCTGAGGAAAATAAATTCCGTTATGTCGATTTGGACATTCGCAGCGGAGAATGCGGCGAGAACCTGACATGGAATCTGAACAAGGGCTTTCTGACCATTTCCGGCGAAGGGACTATGTGGGACTTTTCTCCGGAGAATCCCGCTCCCTGGCAGGACAGTGCCGCCGCGATCAAAACGGTGGATATCAAGAAAGATGTCGCGTCCATCGGTTCGGACGCTTTCAAAGGATGCACCAGTCTGAAGGAAGTTTATTACGGCGGCTCCAAGACCGAGTGGAGGGAACTTGACATTGGGGACGGCAATGAATGTCTGACCCAAGCCACGATCCACTATGGCTGCGGTGCGGATGCCGTCAGCACGGAAATTCGCCCTGTGGAGACGGACTGCCTGACCTCCGGCAGCAAGCTGACGCTGACTGCCGGGATG
>CAKSEM010000261.1 GCA_934446485.1 uncultured Eubacteriales bacterium
GGCATCGGAGAGAGCTGTGAAAATTGAACTGGCGGGAGATGCCGGATGATAAAGATCAGCATGATTATTGAAAAACTGATCGGCGGCAGACGTAACGTAAGCTCCGATATACCGAATGACGGTATGGGTATGCCGTCGGATACGGCGAATCCCGGCGATATCTCGCCCGCTTCCGCCGGAGGCAGCGGTGACGGATTCACTGAGAAGTGCAGTGTGGAGAAATGCGCTGCGGAAGAATGTTCCGTATCTTCTCCGAACGGCACAGGCTCACCGTTTTCGGTGCGAAATATTGTTGTATCTGCGCTGCTCGTGTTTGCCGTAGGCTTCTGTGCTGCGGTGACGGTGCAGCTCCTGTCAAAAGGATATGTCAGCATTGCAGGGTATTCGGCCTTTCGCGTCGTGACGGGAAGCATGGAACCGACGATCTCGGTCGGCGAGGCACTTATCTGCCGTAAGACACCGATCGAAGATATAGAGATAGGCGACATCATTTGCTACCGCAGCGAGCTTGAAGTTATACGCGGATCGATAGTGACGCACAGGGTTACGGACATTGCCGCAGATACAGAGGGAAGACTGTACCTGACCACGCGCGGAGATGCAAACCTGTCGTCGGATCCGTACACTGTGGACAGCAGCGGTCTTGTGGGTCGCGTTATCTGGCATAGCGGGGAGGAGAGCTTTTTGACCGATAGCCTTACGTTTTTGACCGGACGGGTCGGATTTCTTGCCTGTATTGTGTTTCCGGTCCTTCTCATAGTGGGACTGATTTTACAGCGGGCGGTCAACAATTTGTACCGAGAGATACGGGAGATGGGGCGTGCCATAGCAGCCTCAAGAGCTGACGAGACTGCCAAAACGGCAAATGAAGCCACCATGCCCGGGTATACTACTCTTACCGAAAAAGATTACGCAGAGATCACGGAGATGATTCGAGCGGAGCTGTTAAAGGAGCAATATGAGCATATTTCAGAAGATTCGGAGTCGCACGACGACAGCAACTGAACCGAGCGATGACCCCACGGTGCGCCGACTGCGGCGCTCTGTTCTGACACGCATCCTGATAGTCATAGTGGCGCTTCTGCTTGCAGTTGTCCTGATATTTGCCATGAGCGTTGCGTGGTTCACAAATGTAGCTCAATCGAGCGGACTTCGGCTGAAAACGCAGGCATGGGGATTCGACGAAAAGAAGATCACAGTCCCCGAATCTCCGATCGATGCGTATCCCGGCGGATCAGGCTTTATTCCGCTGACGATTGACAACAGCGACAGCCAGACCGGAATCAGTGCGACTGCCAATATCGAAAAAGCACAGCTTGACGGTGAAAATCCTCTCATGCCGGCGGAGCTTCAGCAGAGAATATACTTCTACATCGACGAAGTGAAAAAAGTCACTTTTGCCAGTGACGTGCCTGAAATATCAGGGACCGAGGTGCCTTCTGACGAAACCGTCTCTTGCGTGTACATCGGCAGTGACTCTGATCACTCGTATACATGGAAGATCGCAGGCGGCGAGAAGCTGACGCTTGCTGACGACTATTATTCGGATGCACCGCTAAAGTGGAAATGGGTTCTCGACCTTGAGGGATACTATTTTAAGGGATGTATAGCGGACGGCAGTGTGACGGTACACGAATATATCAGACCTATAGAATACGACCTCGATTCAGCTGTGTTCGACAGAGAACCCGACAGCAGCACGCGCGGAGAGCTGAAATCTGTCGGCGGGAGCACCGCAAATGAGTTCTTGAAGGGAGTGTTTGACTCCGACGGATATCGCGGAACTTTGAAGCTTTCTCCGGACGGTACGGTCGATCCGAACTCGAATGTGACGGTTATCGAAGTAAACGGCAAGCGTTACTATAAGGTAGCTGCCGACAGTAACGGAGAGGGAATATGGGCGTATCTTCTGACCGAGGATGAGATACGTGAGGCAACTGCGTATGACACTGCGATGAAGGATCACGAAACATCGCTTACCGCAATACTGAAGATCACGGTTTCAAACCTTGAGACGGAGGCAGTTGATGTTTCGAACGCAGATACTCTGCGCGATGCCGTCGCAAACGGAGACGGCAGAGTTGTGCGCCTATGTGATGATATCACACTGGATGCCCCCTGCGCGATTGAACAGAATCGCGACGTAAGTGTAGATCTTAACGGGTACACCGTAACGTACGGTGCAGAGGGC
>CAKSEM010000262.1 GCA_934446485.1 uncultured Eubacteriales bacterium
GTATGTGCCTTTTGCTTGCCGTGATCGAAAAGCGGCTGGGACTCCGTTTCTCAACGTGCGATGTATTTCTGAATGTTGTCGGCGGTGTCAGGATCGACGATCCGTCTGCAGATGCCGCGGTCCTGCTTGCACTTATATCCTCGATGAAGGATATCCCGGTACCCCATGAACTCATAGCAATGGGAGAGGTCGGGCTTTCCGGAGAATTCAGATCGATTCCCTCTCTTGAGCAGCGGGTTGCCGAGGCGAAACGGCTCGGTTTTACTGAGATTGCGGTTCCCCGCCGCCAGAAACGTACAGGTCAGAGGAGCATCTCGGAGATCGACGGTACTGTCGGGATGCGCGGGATATTTGATGCCCTACGAATTCTCGCTAAATCGCAGAATAACGGTTCGGATGAATAATATTATACATAACCGAGCGACAAGTTCTGCCGAAATTCGTTAAAACTCCAAAAATCGAAAAGTCGCTCGCCAAATGACGAATATCGGTGGAAATTCTGCGACTTTCAGTGTAAAATATTAAGGTACGACAATTCTCTGAAAGGAATATTCGAACGCTGTGAATAACGTTTACATGAGTCCTCTCTCATCACGCTACGCCGATGATAAGATGAAATATATCTTTTCGTCCGATAAAAAATTTTCCACGTGGCGCAGACTGTGGGTCGCGCTTGCAGAAAGCGAACAGGAGCTCGGAATCGCAATAACCGATGAGCAGATAGCCGAAATGCGCGAACACATCGACGACATTGATTATGAGCTTGCCGCAAGATATGAGCACGATGTCCGTCACGATGTCATGGCACACGTAAAAACATACGGAGACGCGTGCCCTAAGGCACACGGAATAATCCATCTCGGTGCGACTTCTTGCTATGTCGGCGACAACACCGATATAATAGTAATGCGTGAGGCGCTCTGTCACATCCGCGATCTTCTTGTCACATGCATCCGTGCAGTTGCAGATTTTGCAGAGCGATATAAGTCGCTTCCGACGCTTGCATACACGCATTTTCAGGCAGCCCAACCCACCACTGTCGGAAAACGTGCCACACTTTGGCTTCAGGATCTGGTGATGGATCTCGATGCCGTAGAAAATCAGATAAGCTCACTGAAGCTTCTCGGATGCAAAGGTACGACGGGCACGGGTGCCAGCTTTCTTGAACTGTTTGACGGGGACCGTGCAAAGGTACGCCGTCTTGAAGAGCTCATAGCAAAGCGTATGGGTTTCGATTCATGCTATGCCGTATCCGGTCAGACCTATTCGAGAAAGGTTGATTTCAACGTTCTCTCAACTCTGTCGGGGATCGCGCAGAGCGCTGCAAAATTCTCAAACGACATACGTTTGCTCTCACATCTCAAGGAGTTTGACGAGCCGTTTGAGGCGCATCAGATCGGCTCATCGGCTATGGCCTACAAGCGCAACCCCATGCGCAGTGAGCGCATAGCATCACTTTCGAGATATATTATGTCGGATCTTATGAATCCCGCGATCACTGCGGCTACACAGTGGTTTGAGCGCACGCTCGACGATTCCGCCAATAAGCGAATCTCCGTTCCCGAGGCGTTTCTTGCAACCGACGCCGTGCTCCTTCTCTATATCAATATAATCTCCGGCGGTACAGTATATCCAAAGGTTATAGAACGCCATCTGAATGAAGAGCTTCCGTTTATGGCGACGGAAAACATACTGATGTATTGCACGAAACGCGGCGGCGACCGTCAGGAGCTTCACGAAGCGATTCGTGAGCTGTCGGTAGCCTGCGCTAAGCGTATGAAATCCGATGGATGTGCCAACACCCTGCTCGAGGACATACTCAACGATCCGAGATTTTCGCTTACTGAGTCAGAGCTCGCCTCCATCGTCCGCACTGAGGACTTCATCGGTATTGCACCCGAGCAGACGGATGACTACCTGTCTGAGATCGTGAGACCGCTCATTGAACGGTACAGCTCGGCTGAAGATATTAAGGTTTCAATCAGCGTCTGATAAAATGCAGCGCTGACAATGAATACGCACCGCGTCCTATGGGATCGGCTGTTGATCGGTTCTAAATACACAGGATGCGGCGTGTACCGGAAAACGGTACAAACAAAAGAAAGGCTGGACATATAATGATTACAGCGATAGTCGGTACTAACTGGGGAGATGAAGGAAAGGGGCGCATGGTTGACC
>CAKSEM010000263.1 GCA_934446485.1 uncultured Eubacteriales bacterium
TACAATTTGGGGCAGTTCACATCGCAGCGGGGGCTCTTATTCTTTTGTCGGCGTGCCGAAACTGAAGGTCCTGCGGTTACAAAAGTGAACGATTTGAATAACAAAATCAGCTCCGACTAAGAAATCATTCTGCTCAATACACCGCAGCGCGGTAAAACGGCGAAACAAAGAATATCCGCCGAAAACCAAGTGAGATCGTAGACTCTTACGTGGTTTGTGCTATATGTGCGACCTCATTTCTCAACTTTACAATGTCGGATTCTTTGTTGAAATATCCGACAGACACCCTTATTGCACCGTTTTCTCCGGTGCCCAGTGTTCTGTGAGCAAGCGGAGAGCAGTGCAGTCCCGTTCTCACGCAGATTCCGGCGCGATTTAATGTGTTGCCGACTTCAGACGGTGTTACGCCGTCAATATTAAAGAGCAATGTTCCGCCGATTCCGCTGTCACCGTACAGCTTTACCCGATCAATGCCCGAGATCTCGTGTAAGAGACGTAGCTTCAATCTCGTCTCATCGTCGCATATCGTTTTAATTCCGACTTTTTTCACCCAACGTATTCCGCGCGCAAGTACTGCGGCGGAAAACGCAGGAAGGGTGCCTGCCTCATACCGTTCGGGGGAGAAATCTGGCATTTCCGGATCGAGTGAATTCACTCCGGATCCTCCGTCGAGCAGCGCTTCCGGAAGTCTTTCTCCGCCTGTTATGAGAAGCCCCGTTCCCTGAGGCCCCATAAGACCTTTGTGCCCGGGCATGCAGATTGCATCTGCTCCTATTGCCCGCGCGTTTATCGGAATGTGTCCCGCACTCTGTGATGCATCGACGACATATGCTATCCTGCGCTGACGACACAGTGCCCCGATTTCTTCAACGGGCAGGCGTATTCCGCACACGTTTGACATATGACACGCCACTATCAGTCGCGTGTCCGGGCAGATCAGATCTTCAATGGAATTCAGTATCATATCGGATTTTCCGCCGTGTGTCGGGTATACGGTGAGCGTACAGCCGTTGTTTTTGCATAGTGATGATACCGGACGCAGTACTGAATTGTGCTCGATATCGGAGATCATAATGTTTCCGCCGTTTCCCATGAGCCCCTTGATGGCTATATTCAGCGCGTGCGTTGCGTTGAAGGTCAGGGCGACATCATCAGCTTCGCACAAGAACATCTCAGCGGCAGACGTACGGCAGTCAAACAGTGCATCAGCCGCTGCCGACGACAGCGCGTGCGAGCCGCGCCCGGGGTTGCCGCCGTACCGCCGCATGGCATTGCTCATTTCACGGTATACCTCCGGCGGCTTCGGATAACTTGTGGCAGCATTGTCAAGGTAGATTGTTTTTTGGATCCTTCCGATCATCCGATCACCTCACCGTGTGTGATGTGTTTTCTGTCAAGGATTGCCGCGGCGCGGTCCGCATCCCGACAGGAAACAGCTACTCCGTAGCCGCATCCGCGCTTTGTTACGGATGGATCGATGCTCACGCCCTCGCATCGTATTCCGGCACCGGACAGCGCCCTGTTCGCGCGCTGCATCAAGGTCTGAGATTTCATGGCTATAATACATTCATTCATTTTTTGAAGTCCTTCTTTCAAATGGTGGTTCCTTGCAATATCCTCCTGTGACATAATATGCAGCGGGAGAGAATCTGCCATATTAGATTGACTTTTGACGGCATGTCCACTATAATATCGTTAGATGAAAGGAGCGGTGAAATGGTGAAAGCGGGCGAGATTTATACATCGGAGATCATAGATACGACCGTACTCGGCATGGGCTTTACGACAGTGAACGGATTTGCCGTCTTTGTGCGTGGCGCCGTGGAGGGTGATGTCTGCTCATATGAGATCACGGAGGTCAGGCAGAATTACGCTGCAGCCGAATGTTGCGAAACGGTTGAGATGTCAAGATACAGGTGTGACTCCGACTGCCCCGCATTTCCCGAATGCGGAGGCTGCGTTCATCGCGGGATCACGCTGCCTTATGAAAACAAAATCAAAGCCTCGGCTGTGAATGCGGCGCTTCGTAAGGTCGGGATTGGAGACGTGCCCGTGCGCGAGATCTTGACACCTGACTGCGGCGGTGAGAGATACCGAAACAAGGCTATATATCATTTTGACAGCGGGCGCAACTGCGGATTCTACTCTCATCGGACGTGCCGTGTGATAC
>CAKSEM010000264.1 GCA_934446485.1 uncultured Eubacteriales bacterium
CATACGGAGCCATGACTCCTACGGCAAAGTTCGGATTCTCATCTGCGCACATAAAGTTGCCGCAGTCAACGAGTGCACCGTAATTCGGATGGTCAACAGCATTTATGAGCTTTTCGACGCGCTCCGAATCCTGACAGAAGAAGCCGTGGTTTTCGCTCACTGTGCGGATCCCCTTCTGCTCGGCATATTTTGTTATTTCACGTACTCTCTCGGCGATCTTCGGAAGAAGGCGGTCGAACGAGCGTCCGTGCTTTCGGTCTGTGGGAAGCCCGCAGGTCACATCGTGTCGGAACAGCTTTACGCCCATCTTGTGTGCCGTATCGATCAGGCGGCAAACACGCGCTATTTCGTCCCTGCCGTCATTTTCTCCGTTATTTATAAGGTCGGCACTGACGAGAAGGGCAACGGGAGTTATCCTTTTTTCTTCGCAGTATTCGCGAATCCTGACTGCAATACCGTCCTCTTTAAGCCATTTATCCTCGGAAAATTCTATTCCGTCAAACCCGCATTCGGCAGCATGGTCTATACAGCCGAATAGACCGAGTTTGTCGTCAGACAGATATTTGCCGTAGCTATATGTGCTTACACAAGTTTTCATTATAAATTCTCCTGCATTCTGCAAATTTCCAAAGGCTGCGGAGTGTCCGGCGAGAAATCCGCTGAGACTGTAAGGTTAGATGCAGCTCTCAAAAAACGCTGTCAGATCACGGTAAACTTCAGCGCGATTCGTCTCATTCAGGAGCTCGTGGCGTGCACCGGAGTAGAGATGCAGCCGCACATCGCACCCGCCGTCGGAGAGGCGACGGAATACTTTTGTCGGACCTTTGCCGTAATCCCCCACGGGATCCATATCTCCCGATATGATGAGCGTGGGCAGTGTTGCTGAGTATGCCGAGTACCATTCCTTCGACGAGACGTGACGGAGGACTCCCATCAGATTTTCGTAGCCGTTAGCCGTAAATTTGAACATACACCGCTCATCAGCTATATAACGGTCTACCACGCCTTCGTCGCGCGAGAGCCAGTCCTGATCGGTCCGCAGACCCGGAATACGTTTTGTGTAGCTGCGGAATCCGGTTCGGTACAGCCATTCGCTTCTGTAGCGGTCGCCGCGAAGTGCTGATATCGTCGATATCAATCGGAGCTGAGCTCCCATTGCCGGTACGCCTCCGCTCGTTCCGCAGAATACTGCTCCCGAAAGTCCGTCGCCGTACCTTGCGCTGTAAGCGCGGGCGAGGAAGCTTCCCATGCTGTGACCGAATATAAAGTAGGGAATGTTCGGGTATTCGTCCTTCATCATTGAGGTGAGCGTATGAAGATCGCCGACTGCATTTTGCCAGCCGTTATCTTTTGAAAAGTATCCGAGCTCATCGGTACTCGCTGCCGATTCGCCGTGACCGAGATGGTCGTTCCCACATACGGCAAAGCCGTGCGAGGTGAGGTATTCGGCAAATTCCGAATATCGTCCGATATGCTCACACATTCCGTGAGAGAGCTGTACGATACCGCGGACATTTGTATTCGACTTGAATACACGGTATGATATGTCGTGAATCCCGTCGTGGCTTTTGAATGTTCCTGATATGGGTGTTGTGACAGTGTTTTTCATATTAGTTTTGTTTCATGGATCTGTGTCTGTTGACACGTGCCATTTCGCGTTCGTACAGTGCTTCAAGCTGCTCAGTCATAACGTCGGAGGTGAATTTCAGATTGTATTCCGAAAGTGCTCCGTCGGACAGCGTTTGATATAAGGTCGGGGATTTGACAATACGGATTATGGCATCCGCCATTGCCTCGCTGTTGCGCTTTGGAACGACCAACCCGTTCACGCCGTCGGTTATCATATAAGGATTACCTCCGAAATCTGTGACAACGGCAGGACGTCCGAGACTCATTCCTTCGGCAAGAGCAAGTGACGATGCTTCCGTGCCCCATGAACAGTTGAGTGATATATCGGATATATTATAGTAATCAGCTACGTTTTTTACAAATCCGGTAAACATGACTATATCAGAAACACCAAGCTCTGCAGCTGATCGCTCAAGATTTTCACGCTCGGAACCGTCGCCCATAAGTATAAATCTTACACATCTGTCCTTTGCGCGATCACGAACGATCTTTGCGGTATCT
>CAKSEM010000265.1 GCA_934446485.1 uncultured Eubacteriales bacterium
TTTGCTCTTGTCAGGGTGCCGTCAAAGTGCTTCGGACCCGTAGCGTCTGCCGTGATGAACGGGAGGTTGATGTTTGCCTGATTCATGCCGGAAAGCTCGATCTTTGCTTTCTCGGCGGCATCCTTCAGTCTCTGAAGAGCCATCTTGTCCTGCTTCAGGTCGATTCCCGCATTTTCGCGCTTAAACTCGTCTGCTATCCAATCGATGATGCGATTGTCGAAGTCGTCGCCGCCGAGACGGTTGTTGCCTGCGGTTGCGAGCACTTCGAACACGCCGTCCGAGATCTCAAGAAGCGATACGTCGAACGTACCGCCGCCGAGGTCGTAGATCATGATCTTCTGCTCGGCTTCCTTGTCCATACCGTATGCAAGTGCGGCAGCCGTCGGCTCGTTGATGATTCTCATGACCTCAAGACCTGCGATCTTGCCGGCATCCTTCGTGGCCTGACGCTGTGCGTCGGAGAAGTATGCAGGAACGGTGATGACCGCCTGCGTTACCGGTGAACCGAGGTATGCTTCGGCATCGCTCTTCAGCTTCTGCAGGATCATAGCAGAGATCTCCTGCGGAGTATACTGCTTGTCGTCTATAGTCACCTTGTAGTTGTGCCCCATCTCACGCTTGATGCTCATGACCGTGCGGTCGGGGTTCGTGATAGCCTGACGCTTTGCGACCTGACCGACCATACGCTCGCCCGTCTTTGAAAACGCGACGACCGACGGCGTTGTACGCGCGCCTTCGGGGTTCGGAATGACAGTGGGCTCACCGCCCTCAAATACTGCGACACAAGAGTTGGTCGTACCGAGATCTATACCTATAATCTTTCCCATAATATGCCTCCGTAATGTTTTTTGTTTATATAATGAAATCAGTTAGCAACTTTGACCATTGCGTATCTGATGACCTTATCGCCTAACTTGTAGCCGCACTGGAGTACGTCTACTATCTCACCCTCGCCGTAGGCATCGTCCTCAACGTGCATTACGGCATTGTGAAGGTTCGGGTCGAACGTTTCACCCGCCTCGCCGAACACTGAAATGTTCATCTTGCCGAGCACCTCCGGGAGCCCGCTCAATATGAGCCTTACGCCCTCCGCGAACTTTTCGGGATTCTCCGTGTCTCCGAATCGATCCGCATACATGAGGTTGTCGATTATCGGGACGATTCCCATGACGGTGTCGGCAACGGCATCGGCGTAGACTGATTCGCGTTCCTTCTGCGAGCGACGCCTGAAATTTTCGTATTCGGCTGCGAGACGCGTGTATTTGTCGCCTGCCTCTTCCTCCGATTTTTTAAGCCGCTCTTCCGCTTCGCGGAGCTTCTGCCGCAGCCCCTCGCACTCACTCTTAAGATGGGCGCTATCACCGGAGTGCGACTGTGACTTTTTCTTCTGCGGACCCGATTTCTTCGGGACCGTATCTTCGGCAGCCGCGCACTTATCGCACGGCTCGTGCTCTTCCGTTATTATGTCCGTTTTATCTTCCACTTTATCCCCTCCGTCACTCATAATGACATCATTTTAATCGGCTGGCGCCGTCTCTTCGTCAAAGCCGTGCCGAGCATCGGTTACGAGATCGGTCACTCCGTTCGACAGCGTATCTATGAGCGCGATCGCGCGCCTGTAGTTCATTCGTGTCGGACCTATTATTCCGATCGCGCACAGCGGCGCGCCGTCACGGCGCACCGTCTTATATATCAGGGTCGAATTGTCCATTATTTTGACGTGA
The DNA here is from genome assembly GCA_934446485.1 of uncultured Eubacteriales bacterium. Classification (GTDB taxonomy): domain Bacteria; phylum Bacillota; class Clostridia; order Oscillospirales; family CAG-272; genus RUG11130. The sequence continues at coordinate 1,725 of CAKSEM010000265.1, forward strand.
TTTTCGCCCCCGATGTAGACCCTGACGCTGTTGTCGTCGGGATCGGAGTACGCACCGTCTGACAGCACCTCGAGGAGTGTGTCCTTGCGTTCGAAAAGCTCAAGCATCTTGCCGAGCCGCGAGCGATCGTAATATTCGGGGTATGCAAGGAGTCGGTTGATTCCGTCGAATCGGAGCTCGCCTCCGTCGAATGAGGTGATCGTCTCGCATACCGCTTTCGTAACGGGCACGACGAGGTAGTCGTATTCGCCCATTGCGTGCTCCATCTCCATCATGATCGTGATCGTGATCTCCCCCGATGTGAGGTTTGTGAGAGAGGCGTTCAGCGTTGCCGTCAGGCGGGGAGCCGCATCGGGTGTGAGCGGTCCGTCCGTTCTGATATACTT
>CAKSEM010000266.1 GCA_934446485.1 uncultured Eubacteriales bacterium
TCATACGGAGTGCTGTCTTCGTATTTCAGAATGTCGGCTATCATGAGATAGGCGACGGGGAACGCATACATGACCGAACCGATCACGATCCCCCAAAATCCGTATAGCCCCGATGTCATACCGAAAAAACGGGTAAGGGTTCCGTTAGAGCCGAGAATTATTATGAGACCCATACCGTGTGATATCGACGGTATGAGCATCGGCAGAAGAATCAGGAGGCTGAATGCCCATTTAAGACGGATTGAGGTGCGAGTCATGCAATAGGCGGCGATCCCCGCGATCACAACCGAAACGGCAGTCGCACAGAGTGATACCGCAAGCGAATGAAGAATCGAGATGCGGCAGTTTTCTCCGCTGAGGACCGCACCGATATCTGCGTCCTTCAGATGTACGAGCATACTTATGAGCGGCAGTATGACCGCGCATATGAAGAAAGCACACAGAAGCAGCTTCACGCCTGAGCTGAAAGCGATCGAGCCCTTAGATCTTTTCTGAGTCATAGCGTGCCTCCGATCACCGCATATACTTAGCGAGAGAATCAATCTTCGCCTTGAGATTTTTGATGACAAAGTCACGTATGTAGTCGTCGGCGGGTGTGTCGAGAATCTCTGACGGCGTGCCTAACTGATGAATCCTTGCTTCTCCCATGACCATGATCCTGTCGGACATGGCGAATGCCTCTTCCTGGTCGTGAGTAATGTAGATCATCGTTGTGCCGAAGTTGTGTTGTATGTCCTTGAGCTCACGGCGGAGTGAAAGACGCGTCGCAACATCGAGTGCACTCATTGGCTCATCGAAGAGGATTATATCGGGGCGCAGGGCAAGCGTTCTTGCAATGGCAACGCGCTGCTGCTGCCCTCCGGAAAGTTCCGACGGATATTTGGATTTATGCTCGGAGAGCCCCACCTGCTCGATCAGACGCGATACTGTCTCATGTGCGTCATCACGCAGATCTGGCTTGAAGCGCATGGCATACTCTATGTTGCGTCTGACAGTCATGTTTTCAAACAGGGCATAGTTCTGAAAAACTATGCCCATGTGGCGGCGGTCGGGCGGCAGCGAAGATATCTCTTCTCCCTCAAGTTCTATCGTTCCCGAGTCTGCCGAGAGCAGTCCGATAAGTATGCGGAGCAGGGTAGTCTTTCCGCAGCCGGACGGACCGAGAATCGAGAGAAACTCTCCGCGCTCGACCGTGAATGAAACGCGGTCGAGCGCAGTTTTTCCTCCGAATGTTTTTATAAGTTCGTGAGCCTTTAGTATTTCCATTTTGCCAGAAGGTTCTCCTTGATGTTGATATCATCCACGCCGGTCATATCGGCATAGGATATATCGGTCGGGTAGTTGTCAATAGTGAAATCGAGGTTGCGGAAGACCTTCTCGGGGCAGAAGAGCTCCTTGTCTTTCGCATTTACATCAGTTACCATATACTTGAACACTTTCATTATGTCTTCGTCCTTCTCGCGTCCGGCTATGAGTGCCGATGAGTAAACGGTGTAAGGATGTCCCTCTTCAAATGCCGTGAGCGTATAGTCGGCACCGTTGTTGATTTCCGTCACTGCCTGGAAGGTGAGACCTAGCGCTATTGCAGCTTCACCCATCTTCAGTGCCTGAACGGGACCCGATCCTGATGTTGTAAAGCCTGCGCCGGATATATTTTCGGCGAGCTTGTCGAAGTATTCAAACGCCCGGTCCTCACCCAATACATTTACAAGGTTTAAAAAAAATATATATCCGGTGCCGGATGTCTTGGGATTCGGCATTGATATGAGCCCCTTATATTCGGGCTTCAGAAGGTCATTGTAAGATGCAGGAACCGTCTTGATGCCTTTCTCTTCGAGAAGCTTTTTATTTATAATAATGCTTCCGCTTGATACATCGAGAGGAACATACTTGTGGCTTTTAGGTATGAGAGATTCGCGGTACTGTTCAAAATCAATATCGTCGAGCGTTGCAAGTGAATCGCTGATCTTCTCAAGATATGGGTTTTCAAGTTCAAATATGATATCGGCATCGGTGTTTGCACCCTCCGCAATTAATTTAGCCGAAAGATCGCC
>CAKSEM010000267.1 GCA_934446485.1 uncultured Eubacteriales bacterium
CGTCGAGCCCCTGTTCGGGATCGACTCCGAGCGACTTGATCAGCGCCTCGCGCTCCATCATAAATTCCTTCATCGTTCAGATCTCTCCAAAGACAATATTCAGCAAAAAGACCCGTGCGGAATTGCCACACGGGTCAAAAAAAGACCATGTATGGCTCTCTCCATACATGAGTCTCGTTCATTAAGACAAGCCAGGCCGAAAACGGTCAGTCTGTTGACTTGTCACGCATATACTGCGCAAACTACTCCCTCACAGGTGTAAATATTACTGTAAACATATTATAACCGAGTTCTGCCTCTCTGTCAAGTACGAATTGAATCTTTTTGTTGTCCGATTTTGCGATAAAGTGGTGCATATAAGCAAAATACGCGATACACTACCCGACCTTCTTGAACACTTTGAGCCGCATCCCGGATAAAACGTCGTCACTCCACGTGATCCGACACAAATTCAGAGATCATGTACGCGAGCGCAATTTCTCACAACGGCAAAGTTTACAGCAAGGCACGTGTCAGCCCGCGCACAAACATTTACATCAAACAATACGGGCGACGTGCTCGTTGGTAATAAGCAACGGAAGAAGGACTCAGAGTTTGCGGGAAATAATTATGTGAATTCACAGATATCTATTGAATTCCCGACGAATATATACTATAATTATACTACAGTTCAAAACAACAATCGGAAAGGTAGTCATCAAAGATGTTCAATTTTCTCGAAGGCGAAGCAGTAAATACGACCGGCAGCACCATAATGACCGTCGTTATGCTTGTAGCAATGGTAGCCCTCTTCTATTTCTTCATGTACAGACCGCAGAAGAAGCAGGAAAAAGAGACAAATGCAATGCGTGATTCTCTCGAAGTCGGAGATGAGATCACAACGATCGGCGGGATCATCGGAAAGATCGTCTCGATCAAGGATGAAACCGTGCTCATCGAAACCGGACGCGACAAGGTTCGCATCCGTATCCTGCGCAGTGCTGTACGCAATGTAGACGTACACGCTGTGGATGCAAAATAAGCTCTGCAATAACGAATATACGGCGCCTTTGCCGAATAGATATCATGTGTAACGATGTCTGTCCGACAAGGGCGCCTTGTCATGTATATGCCAAAATACGCATTTCTCGCGATCGGCGCTGACGGCAGCACAACGAAAGGTACGGTATGCCAAGATGAATGACAGCAGAACAATAGCGATATTTGATCCGATAATGCGGGGATTTGCCGCAGCGCTCATCAGTGCAGTGCTGCTCATATTCGTTTGCGCTCTGTGCGCATCGGGTTCGGATGATCCCGACACTTTGATAGAACCGCTGTCCGCAGCCGCACTTCTGGTAAGTGCGGCTATAGGCGGTTTCGTCTCTGCACACTGCAGATCAGCGGCGGATTCGCCGTTGCCCGAACTGCTCACCGGAGGCGCGGCAGGATTGATCCATGCAGCAGCAGTCTACATGATCGGACGTCTGCCCGTCAGTTCGGGAATTGAGCGAGCACCCGGTACTGCGCTGCTGTATCGTGCTGTAGCCGTTCTCGGATGTTTCGGCGGATTCATCGGACGGCGGCGCAACACACGAAAGGTACCGCGGCGCCGTATACCGAAAAAAAGCTGCGGTTGATCCGCATGTTCTTAAAATAAGAGCGCGAAAATAAAAAGCCCGCTGTTTTCATAAGAAAGCAGCGGGTCTTTATCGAGTTCAGTCCTGTGCGCCGAAAATCTGCGCGCTGTGTTTTTGAAGCGCGAATAAAAGCGCCATGCCGAGGATGCCGCAGGCGGCGAATTCCCCGATGAAGATCGTCAGCGCAAGATAGGGAAGGCTCCCCGGCACGCCGTAGACGTGCCGCAGCACGAGCGGAACGATCAGCGTGTTTGCCGCGATCGGCCCGACGGGGGCGAGAAAGCGGCTCTTTTTGCGCAGCGCGCGCGTGACGAGCGCGCCGACGAGCGTGGCGAGACTGCCGAAGACGACGTCCCATACGGCGCAGCCGGTCAGGACGTTTGCGAGGATGCAGCCGACAAAAAGCCCCGGCACGGCGGCGGGGGTAAAGT
>CAKSEM010000268.1 GCA_934446485.1 uncultured Eubacteriales bacterium
GCTATCATGTCGTCAATAACGATAACGTCCTTGCCTTTAATATCGCGTCCGAGGTATTCGTGCGCCTCTATCGGGTTCTTACCATCAATGATAACGGAATAGTTGCGACGTTTGTAGAACATGCCGAGGTCGAGCCCGAGCACCGAAGCGTAGTACATGGTACGGGACATAGCGCCCTCATCCGGAGATATAATTATAGTGTCGTCGTGATCGAGGGACACGTCGGGTATATTTCTGACGAGAGCCTTGAGCATCTGATATGTAGGACGAATATTGTCAAATCCCGTGAGAGGGATCGCGTTCTGTACACGGGGGTCGTGCGCATCAAACGTAATTATGTTGCTGACGCCCATATTGACGAGCTCCTGAAGCGCAAGTGCACAATCGAGAGATTCGCGCGAGCTGCGCTTGTGCTGACGCCCTTCATAAAGCATCGGCATTATAACGGTAATGCGGTTAGCCTTTCCTCCGATAGCCGCAATCGTGCGCTTGAGATCTTGAAAATGCTCATCGGGGCTCATCGGAATCTCTTCGCCGTACATCTTGTACTTCACGCCGTGATTAAAGCAGTCGGATATAATATAAACATCACGGCCTCGCATGGTAGTATGAAGAAGTCCCTTAGCCTCCCCGGAGCCGAATCTTGGGCATTCCGCATTTATGACGAACGTCTCGTCGTCATTGTGGCTGCGCCACTCCTTGAGGTAATAATCTACCTGATTCACAAACTGACTGCAGCCTCTCATGCCGATAACGCTCAACTCACCGTAAATGCTGTCTCTCATTGGAAATAATACCCTTCCTTAAATATTTGATTCCTTTATGTTTTTTGCAAGAGCAAAAGGACCTGGTGCCGCGGCTCACGGGTCCTTTTGCGTTTTCTGTCTATATCAGAGCTCAACTCCGCGTAGGATCCTCTCCTCCGCCTCACGGCACCAGATGCCGCCCGTCTTGCCGCAAATTTCGGCAAGATCCGAGAACAGTTCTCCGAGTTCGGTGCCGCGGCACTCCTCAGCACGTGCGGCAAAATCCTCGATCGCCGTCATGGGCATCGAAATATGAGTATAAACGAGTTTCTTAGCTCCCTTTATGGTCGGAAGAGCCTTCGTTGTCTCGGCGCATGAATCGAGACCTCCGACGTGGGTTATCATTCCGGCAGGATTTATGCGTCCGGTAGTCATCATCTCAATAGATTCCTTCATATCGTCCGTATTGCCGCCGCTCGTGCCGACTATGTGCGTCGCACCGTAGTGGACATTATAGAAATTGAAGTTTGCAGAGAATGTCGGATCGGTCGGGCCGGCAAAGAAATTGAGACAGCCGTCGCGTGCCAGAATGGCGTCACCCGTCTCTACAACTCCGCGAACCGGAGCAAACACGAATACATCATTGAATCCGCCGTCGGCCAGCGAACGGAGATAAGCGTTTGCATCATCGACGGAAGCGGTGTTCACATACATGAGCTTAACTCCGCAACGTGCAGCCTCTTCAACCGTAACTATCTCGGCAGCTCTTGCAAGCCGTGCGTCATCGATATCGGTTACGACAAGCAATGACGGATGGCGATCACAGTGAACAGCGTAGTCTACCGCGCCGAGTCCCATAGGTCCGGCACCGGCAAGGATGGCGCAGGCTCCGCCCGCAACGATTCCCATTTCATGTACGTATGTTCCTGCTTTACCGTGATAATTTGCGTGGAACCCGCCGACTATGCAGCTCATAGGCTCGGCAAGGCTGCCGTAGAAGAAAGCGTCCCCGTTATACGGAAGAAGGCAGCCGCACTCCATAACCTCGTTCGGCATTATTACATATTCGGATGCGCCGCCGCAATACTTATACGAATAACCCGGAGCTGCAAGCGAACCCTTGTAGTTGAGCGCAGGCTGGATCACGAATTTATCGCCGGGCTTAAACTGATCCTTCCATTTCTCGCCGACACGGACGAGCTTGCCGCAGAATTCATGTCCGATAATAACAGGGTTCTCCTCAACATCGGAAGGCACCCTCTTATGATCTGCCCC
>CAKSEM010000269.1 GCA_934446485.1 uncultured Eubacteriales bacterium
TAAGAAGCTCAGCCCCCTCAAGAAAGTTCGGATCACAGCAACTCCATCGGAAGGGCAAGGCATACGAGAGCTTCGGAAGTGAAAAAACTGTCTACGAGGGCTCCACAGTCACCTTTACTGCGGCACCTAACGAGGGTTATCGTGTGAAGGAATGGCAGGTGGATGGTGCAGTGTATACAGATGCTAGAACCAACACAAGCCTTACGCTGACACCGACGAAAGACACAGAAGTTACTGTTCAGTTTATGGAGAAGGGTAACCAACTTACCTTTAATGCAGAGGATACTAACGGCATTATTGAGAACGTAAAGGTTGGGGACAGAAATGTTGATTTCTCCGGCGGGTTTACTTTGGATGCTGGTGCTGCCGTTACTGTGACGGCAAAGCCGAATCCGGGCTATGAGGTAAACGAGTGGAAAGTTGATGGTACCCCAGTTAAAGATGCTACTGGCAACACCTATGTTTACACTGCTGACGGAACGACAGGCGCGGCCATTTCTGTGACCTTCCAGCCGGTGAAGTATTCTATCACCTGGGGCGGCACGAACGGAATGGTTAAGGCTGACGGGTATGATAGTAACTCGGCTGAGATCCGCGGAGGGAAATCCCTTACCTTTACGGCAACACCCGCAAACGGATACAAGTTTGACCATTGGACTGTGAACGGAACGAAGCATGGGGAGACCACGAACTCCTTGACTTGGACGGTCCCCCACGGTCAGGCTGAGTCCACGCCTGTGAACTCCTATGAGATTCAGGCAGTCTTTGTGTCGGATGAGCAGACCCATGAGGTGAAGTATACGGTCAATGATCCGGCTGGCGGTACTGTGACCACAAAGGGCGGTGACAACGGCTCCATCACAGTGGCGGCAGGTACCAACCTGACCTTTACAGCTACGCCGAACCTGTATTACTATGTGCAGACATGGAAACTGGACGGCCATGATGTTGATGGCTCGGCAAACCAACTCACTTACACGCTGAATAACGTAAGGGCACAGCATGAGGTAACCGTGGTGTTTGCTAAGGCAGTCAGCTATGAGGTCAGTTATGCAGTGGCCGATGGTAGTGGCACAATCAGTGCGACCGAGAATGGTAAAGCTTTGACTCTTGGAGAAACGCATACGAAGTTTGTTGATGCTGGTTCTAAGCTAGTGTTTACTGCTGCGCCTAGTAACAACAACATGGTTGCAGAGTGGAAGATAAATGACGAGACCGTTACACGAGATAACATGAAAACGCTCGGTGTAAAAATGAGTCAGGATCACTACCTCTCCAACACGCTGACCATTGAAAGCTTGGATAAGGCTGTTACGGTAAAAGTCAAGTTCAAGACCTATCACGGTTACACGATTCCTCAAAATCAAACAGGATATGTCATTGAGACACCGGCTACCCGTATTCCTAATGACACTCAACCGACAACAGAGATTCGTGATAATGGTGACCTGACCTTTACGGTTAAGCCGGATGGCAGCGCACATTATATGACAATCGGCACGCTGATCGTCAATGGCTACGACTGCATTGCAAATAAGGCTACCACTGCGGGTCTTGACACGCAAAAGTGTGACTCTATCAGCGCCACAAAGAATGAGAACGGAAGCTACACCGTGACTATCATCAATGTACAAGCTGATATTGAAACGAAGATTGTTGCCCACAAGGTCATTGTAGGAAGCTTGACTGTTCCGCTAAGCCTTGCAAACAAGGAAGGGTTTAAGACACCGCAAGAAATTCAAACTAAGCTGGAAGCCAGATTGACTGGAAGAAAAGACGGTACAGCTTTCTATGACATTGCGCTGAAAACGTATGATAGCGCAACGAATAAGTGGGTAGAGGTTACTGATGATAACTTCCCGCCCAATGGTGTAGATGTCAAGTTGGACTATCCTCAAAATACGGATAGCAAGGATACTTTCCAAATTGTTCACATGCTGACCAAGAGCGGACGTGAGGGAGAAATTGAGAAAATCACCCCAGAAAATAAGAGTGACGGTCTGCACTTCCACGT
>CAKSEM010000270.1 GCA_934446485.1 uncultured Eubacteriales bacterium
ATAATACGCTACGTCCGCAAGCAGCACAACGTACTGATCGGCGAGCGCACTGCGGAAGAGATAAAGATAAAGGTAGGCGCCGTATGGCAGCGCGATGAGGAGCGGGTCATTGAGGTCAAGGGAAGATGTCTCCTGCAGGGTCTGCCGCGTGTCGTACGCATCAGCTCCGCTGAAATACCGCACGCACTCGAAGACCCCATACGCTCGATCATAGAGGCTGTCTGCTCGGTAATCGAGCGTACCCCGCCGGAACTCATAGGCGACGTTCTCAACAACGGAATCGTCATGACCGGAGGTGGCAGTCTGCTCTACGGGCTTGACCGACTCATCGCCCATGTTACCGGAATCAAAACGCGTGTAGCCGACAAGGCCGTATCATGTGTCGCAATCGGTACCGGTATGTCGCTGGACAATATCGGGGTCCTGCCGGAAGGCACCGTGAACCTTTCAAAGCAGCGTCTGTACCGACTTTAAGCAGCAATTCCGCATAAAGCGAGCTTACCGAAGCTCGCTTTATTATTGTAATATGTCCGTTTGTCGGAACGGTAACGGATATGTGACGGCAAGGTGAAAGATATCCGACAACAAACGAAAGGACACTCTATAATGTCGAACAGCAAAAAATTCTATAAGAGCTTCTTTGTGATGCTCGTGACGATCGCACTGCAGAACGTACTCGTCTACAGCGTCAATCTTGCAGACAACATAATGCTCGGCCGCTACAGTGAGCTTGCCATGTCGGGCACAGCACTCGTAAATCAGATCCAGTTTCTCCTTCAGATGCTGATCGGGGGCACCGGCGACGGAATAATCGTTATAGCATCACGACATTGGGGAGAGAGGGACATAGACTCGATCCGCCGCGTGTCCTCGGTCGGTATGCGTTGGGGGCTTTCGCTGAGCGGAGTGCTCTTCTGTGCCGCGTTCTTTGCACCGCATGCGACTCTCGGACTTCTTACCGACAAAGCGCCTCTCATAGAAGAGGCATCAAAATACCTAAGAATCATCGCCTTTACTTACCCGGTGTTTGCCGTGACCAATATACTGCTCTCTACCCTGCGCAGCGTCGAAACGACACGCATCGGCTTTTACGTGTCCCTCTCGACACTCATATGCAACGTCACATTTAACTACATACTGATATACGGCCGCTTCGGCGCACCCGAGCTCGGTATACGCGGTGCAGCTGTTGCGACCCTCATATCGCGTATCATTGAACTTCTTATCATATCGGTCTACGTTCTCTTTATCGACCGAAAGATACACCTGCGTATACGTGACTATTTCAGGCGCACGGGTGATATGCAGCGTCGGTTCATCCGCACGAGCGTACCGGTCATACTGTCAGGCGCATCCTGGGGGATCGCCATGGGGCTTCAGACCGCGATCCTCGGCAGGCTCGACGATGCCGTGATCCCCGCAAACAGCATAGCAGCGACGGTATTCTCAATAGCATCGGTATTCATATACGGCTCCGCAACTGCAGCATCCGTAGCCCTCGGCAAATCCATAGGCGAAGACAAGGTCGCAATCGACAGCGGCAAGCTCTCACAAAGCGACAGTGTAGCCGGAATCAAGAAAAGATCGGGAACACTCCAGCTTATTTTTCTCGCTCTCGGAATTATCGCGTCGATACTCCTTATAACTTCAAAGGAATATATACTCAGATTCTACGAGATATCCGATGAAGCAAAGCGTCTTGCCGGACAGTTCATGACCGTGCTCTCGGTTACGGTGATCGGAACCGCATACCAGATGCCGGCGCTCTCCGGAATCATTCGCTCGGGCGGCGACACGGGTTTCGTCTTCTATAACGACCTTATATTCATGTGGGGAATCGTCCTCCCGTCGTCGTATATCGCAGCATTTGTGCTGAAGCTCTCACCCGTTATCGTGTTCATCTGTCTGAAGAGCGATCAGATACTGAAATGCGCCGTTGCGGCAGTAAAGGTCAACCGATACCGCTGGATCCGGGATATTTGATTCTTACAATGTTTTGTCTCTCCG
>CAKSEM010000271.1 GCA_934446485.1 uncultured Eubacteriales bacterium
GGCTGTCTTTTTCATTCGAAATTTCAATGTATGTATCTTTCTTCAGGTCGTATACGTCGATGGTCTGTTGATTGCCAGAGTCAGTATTGAAAACGAACGAAATCATATTGCCGCGTTCGGCTATGCGGTAGGTCTTGTAGTACCACTTTTTGCCCTCTATTGTTTTGGTAGCGGTCACTGCGTCGCCAGGCCATTTGCCGCTTGTTGTCAAGTTTTCGCCCGACTGGTCTTCCCATGCCCAGAAGTTCACGCTTTTCCATCCTACATTGTCTGTATTTACGTATACTGTTATGTCGTATGGAGTGAATGCCTCTGGCTTTGAAATGTCGTATGTGCGTGTTGCTATAGCCGACACTGTTGAGCCCGTGAGCAGTCCCACTTTGAGTGTTGTGGTGCCCATAGGTATTTCTATTTCCGTTCCGCTTGCTGCTTTACGGCTTTGTGCAGTTGGTTCGGTTCCGTCGGTGGTGTAGACAAGTTGTGCGCCTTGCTTGTCGCTTACGGCTGTAAGGCGAGCCTTCTGCACGTCGTCGTAATGTCCTGACGGCAGGTCTATCCATGCTACGTTGCTGCGGTTGCTGAGCAGGTAGCGATAGTGATAGCCGCGCAGTATTTCGGTGAATCCTGAAGGTGCGGTGTATTGGTTGGCGTTGGCTCCCATTGCGGCATACAGTGTTCCGTGTGAACCTTCGGTCTTCAGAACGTTGTAGTTTGCGCCCATCCTCACGTTGAATGTGGTGTTGCTGGTGTTGGTAATGCCGGCAATGTGGCGGGCGTTAATCATCTTCTTGATGTCGGTAGGGTAGGCTTGCCAGTGTTTGTAGAACACGCATGGCGTGCCGCATGATGCCAGAATAAATGCGTTGGCGGCAAGTGTGTCTTTGCGTATCGGGTCTTGCTTTTCGTCGCTTGAGCGGTATTCGGTGTCGTGGTTTTCAACGAAAGTTACAGCATACTGACGGTAAGTGGCATCGCTTATGAGCCCGCTCTTTGCCATGCTGCCCCAATTATTGGCGATGAGGTCGCGTACGGCGTAACGCACGGGGAAGTCGAAGGCTGCTGATGTGGGGACTCCGTTCACCTTGGTGGCATTTATCCATGTCTTGACGGTGGCAACGTTGCCGTCCCAATATTCACCTACAGAGAAGCCAGGCTTGGCTGCCGTGTTGTATATTCCGGTGAACTTGCCTGCGTAACCCTTCACCATGTCGTAGCGGAATCCGGCGTAGCCGAAGTCGTTGAGCAGCATGTCGAGATATGCCTTTACTACAGTCTGCACGTTGGAGCTGTTGTGGTCTAGGTCGCGCATGCCGTCCCAGCCGTCGCCCGTATCTTTATTGCTGCTGAGGCTAACCTTTGGTGTCTGTTTGTTAGCCCATGCCAAAGTTTTTCCTTTGTCATCATCGCTGCAGATGTCGGTAGAATTCATCTTGTAGGTTACGCCCTTATATTTCTCTACGGGGAAGTCTGTCCAACTTGTCAGATTGCCACGGTGGTTGATTACAACATCTGCAATGGTGCCTATTCCTTTGCTCTTGAATGTCTTGATCATAGAGCGCAGTTGGGCTTCGTTGCCAAACGAGCTGTTGTAATTGCTAAACCAGTAGAGGTCGTTGTATCCCATTGAGTTTCCGCTGCCGCAGTTGGCGCTCTGCGGAATCCATACAAGACTGAAGTATGGCGCAAGATCATCGGCTTGGGCTTCCAGATTGCACCACTTCGATGCACGATATGAATCCCAATAGAATCCTTGCAGCATCACACCGTCGTAGTTGGCTGGCCAACCTTGTGCCTGCATGCTTAGTGTTGCCATAAGGGCAACGAGGGTCGTGTAAATCTTCTTCATCTTATTCTGTTTTTAGTTACTTTTTGTTTAATTGGTTTATCACTACTACTAACTATTTACTACTACTACTACTAACTATTTACTATTACTTACTACTACTTTTCAACATAATAAAATGACTGCTTATTTGGTTACAAC
>CAKSEM010000272.1 GCA_934446485.1 uncultured Eubacteriales bacterium
CCCGTGGGCTCGTCGGCAATTATGACCGACGGGTTGTTGGCAAGTGCGCGAGCGAGCGCGACCCGCTGCTGCTCACCTCCCGATATCTCGTTAGGGAACGATGAGTGCTTGTCTGCAAGGTTTACGGTGTTGAGTATTGCCGGGACGCGCCGCTTTATCATTTTTGCAGGTGTTCCTACAACACGCATGGCAAAAGCCACGTTTTCGTAGACTGTCATATTCGGCAAAAGCCGAAAGTCTTGGAATACAACGCCGAGCTGGCGGCGATAGTGCGGTATCTTTCTGCGGGGAATCGATGTCAGGTTGTACTTTCCGACTATTATGCTGCCGGAGGTCGGCTTCTCTTCACAGAGAAGCAGTTTCATGAGTGTAGTCTTACCCGCTCCGGAGTGACCGACGACGAAAACGAATTCACCGTCGTCAATATGAAGATTCACGCCTTTGAGCGCGACCGTTCCGGTAGGGTACGATTTCTTTACGTTTTTTAATTCTATCATAAATTGAAAGATTCCTCCTGACGTATACGGGCTTTCATGCTGCAGCTCTCCGCACTTACAAAGAGGTGCAGGGAGGCAAGGCCGTGGGGCACGCTTGTTACCGCGGCAGCTACGACGATGCCATCCCTGCAGAAGTCCGTATTCAGAATTCGGTGGTGTCCGGCTTTCGCCGCATAATGTGCGAGAGCCGTGCCGTATCAGGTGTCGGACGCAGCCGTGGACGGCGCCCGGGGCGTCTGCCGCGAATTACGGGTGAATTCGGCGGAAAACGGATACAGAGATCAGAATCTTACCGGCTTTGCAACGAGATATCGCTTGACCATGAGAGCAACCTTAAAGGTTATTGCGTGGTCAAATTCGCGAAGATCGAGTCCGGTAAGCTTGCGAATCTTCTCCAACCTGTATACGAGAGTGTTTCTGTGAACGAAGAGCTTTCTGGAAGTCTCCGATACGTTAAGGTTGTTCTCAAAGAAACACTGTATGGTCATGAGCGTTTCACGGTCGAGTGCATCGAGAGAGCCGTTCTTGAATACTTCCTGAAGGAACATCTCGCAGAGCGTCGTCGGAAGCTGATATATAAGGCGCCCGATTCCGAGGTTTTCGTAGCTTATGATAGTTTTTTCGGTGTCGAACACCTTGCCGACCTCAAGTGCTACCTGAGCTTCCTTGTAGGAGCGCGCAAGATCTTTGATGTTGTCTACTGCGGTGCCGATGCCGATCGAAACCTTTGCAAAGAACTCGGTGCCGAGCGTGTCGGCAATATTACCTGCTATCTTTTCGATGTCGCGAATGTCAGTCCCCGCTTTTATTTCTTTGACGACGACTATATCCTGCTCGCTCACGCTTATGACATATTCGCGGTTCTTATCGGGGAATATGGTCTGAACCATATCGAACGGGAGCACTTCGGAGCGCGAGTGGAATTTGATGAGGAATACGACACGCACTTCCTCTGCATTGAAATGGAGCTCCTTGGACTTTATGTAGATATCGCTCGGCAGGATATTGTCGAGGATAATGTTCTTTATGAACGAGCTCTTGTCATACTTTTCATCGTACAGATTCTTTATATTTGACAGCGTGACGGAGAGAACCGTTGCCATCTTTTCGGCGAGATTGTCCTCGCCCTCGACGAATACTATGTACTCCCACTTCGATCCCGAGCCTATCGGGCGATAGGTATATCCGCCGGACGTTACGGCATCCGAGGTATATGCAAGCTCTTCTCTGACACCCTGACGCATCTCGCCGATCTTGATAAGCTCGCTGCAAGCGATGATAACACCGTTATCGTCAACGACACCTATCACGCGATCCACGGCATCCCTCATCTGATGAATTATTCCCTGAAAAAGACGGTTCGCCATAGGTAACTCCTTTCACTGACAAAAACGCACAAAAATTTATTTGTATATACTACACTATATCATACATGATTTTTTGGTGTTTTTCAATAGGAAAATAAGGATTTTTTAT
>CAKSEM010000273.1 GCA_934446485.1 uncultured Eubacteriales bacterium
AACTGATGTGATCGCGGGCGAGAACCATGAGGGCATGTACCTCTCCGATTACCTTGTTGCATCGTCCAAAACCCATTCGGCTAACCGTGATATTACCGATTCCGCAGCGGGCGGAACCGCTATTGCAACCGGGCATAAGGTGAACAACCTTGCGGTTGCGGAGACACCGAAAGGCTTGCCTACAGCATCTGTCCTTGAGGCTTCGCAGATAGCCGGTAAAGCTACCGGGCTCGTCACAACGAGTTATTGGTTCGATGCGACTCCTGCTTCATTTTCATCGCACGCGACCGAGCGCGGCGAATACGGCGAGATAACGCGTCAGATGCTCATGCGAGGCATGAACATAGTGCTCGGCGGATCGCCTGCCGAAAGCTACGAAACCGACGGTTCTCAAGCGATAACTGCCGAAAGTCTCGGATATACCGTAGTAAACGATCGGGCTGAGCTTGAAGACACGGTGTCCTCCGGAGGCGATCACGTGTGGAGCAATTTTGGAGAATTTGAAAGCACCGTACCCCGTGACTGCGATGCTTCGGATAAGCCTACACTTCTTGAAATGTCTAAGGCGGCAATTACACTTCTTTCCGAGAATGTGAACGACGAGGACGGGTTCTTTCTTATGATAGAGGGAGGCTGCGTCGATAAGGGTGCTCACGGAAGCAATGCCGTTACGGCGGCAGCCGAATATCTTGCCTTTGACGAGACCTTTGCGTATGTAGTAAATTGGGCGCGCGGACGCGATGATACGATCGTTGTGGGCGTTCCCGACCACGATACGGGAGGACTTGACGTACTTGACATCGAAGGTGCTGTAAGATCGGTTCAGAGTCTGGTCAATCCTACGGACGTAATATGGAACGGTGACGGCAACCATACATCTCAGAACGTCGGAATATGGCTTTACGCTCCGGACGGTGCACGCAACACTTTCCTTAATGCTGCCGGGATTCCGACGGACACTGCCCCCGATAAAGTCAGAAGCGGCAAATTCTACAGCGGTACTGTTTTCAATGAAGATTATGCCATAGAGAATTGCGATATCATCCGCGGAGTCGAAGCAGTTGCCGGTTTGAGCCTCTCCGATGCAACCGACGAATTGTTTGCAAGGCTTGATGTTCCGTATTCATACCGTGACGGAAAGTATATCTTGAATGATTCGGGTATTGTACTGCCGCTTAACTGTTCGTACTATGTAATGCCAAACGGTGATAAGGTTAATTTCGAATACGGCGTGACTGTTCGGCCCGAAAATCCGCCGAAACTGTGTGTCCCACGCCATATATTAAATAAGCTTAGGCGTACGATTTTGCCGTTTAACGATGTGACAAAAGAGGATTGGTTCTACGGTGCCGTGTCAAAGGTCTACTTTGACGAATTGATGGATGGAACCGCACATGACACATTTGCTCCCGAGAAGCGGATGACGCGTGCTGAACTCGTTACCGTTATAGCCCGTCTGTCCGGAGACGATGTGTCCGGCATGGGGTCAAAGCTGACGTATATTGATACTCCGCAGAATAAGTGGTATTCAGACTATATCGGATGGGCATCGTCCGAAGGCATAGTAAACGGTTACGGGGACGGCTCGTTCCGCCCTGACAGTCCTGTCTCACGTCAGGAGCTTGCAGTCATAATAGACAGGTATGCAAACGCAACAGATGCAGAATTCGAAGCTGTTCCCATAATCGACGATTTCCGCGATCGCGCTTCGTTTCCCTCGTGGTCTGCCGATGCGATTGAAAACATGAGAGTTGCCGGCATTGTCGGCGGAGACCCGTCGGGAAACTATAATCCGGGATCGACCGGTACGAGAGCAGAGCTTGCCACCATACTTTCGCGCTATTCCAGTAATCTTAAGTGAATCGGAAAAGACCTACTGTCGCTTTACAGACAGTAGGTCATTTTCAGGTTGGTTATGGTCAAAGATACTCTTTATTTTTGTGACTGCTTACGTTTTAGTATTGAAGAGC
>CAKSEM010000274.1 GCA_934446485.1 uncultured Eubacteriales bacterium
ATGAGGAATGGAAGTGTTATGTATGGAGAGATGCAAGTATATTTACAAGATCGAATTGGTAACGAACAGTGATGTCCTTGAGTTCAACCGCATCGCGACTCAGTTCCACGGAAAAGTCTATCTTGTAAACGGTAACAAACGACTCAACGCAAAGAGCTTTCTCGGAGTACACCTCGCAAAGATCGCATGGGATGAGATCTATATCGAAAGTGACGAAAACTGTTACTTTGAATTCAGGAAGTTCATCACCCAGTGATCTGCCCTGAGCAGATATCGCGGCTCTGCCGCTTAAAATCAAAGATATAAAGCGGAGGCTCCCGTATATAATGCGGGAGCCTCCGTGTAATTTTACCGTCGGCAGGTCACAAGCTCTTGACCCGTAAACAGGCCTTCAAAACAGTCGCAGCGCTCACCATCGACGCGATATCCGTCGATATGTATTCCTCTTGCTGCTGCAAAATCATAAGTTGAAAGCGGACGGTTAAAAGCATCGTTCGACTGCGCAGCAACGAGAATTTCACCGACATCGCGCCCCGTCACTATAAGAGTATGATAATAGTCTCCGTCTTCGCGACGCAGCTGTACAACATCTCCCGTTTCAAGCTCGGATAGCTCGACCTCACGTCCGTACGGTCCGACTCCCGCATTTACCGTAAGGAAATTGTACAGGAATTCTACTCCCGTCCACGCAGGCGCTCGGTCATCAGGAGATATATAGTACCACCCGAATGTATCGGTAAAGTTCATCGTGCAGCAGCCTGCATATATGCATTGAGAAACGAAATTCGTGCAGTTTCCCCCGCTTCCCGTGAAATCAAAGAAGAGCGGATTGCGTCGGTACGCCCATCTCAGGGCATATCGGTACGCCCGCCGTCTGTCATATGGATATACATTCATAATAGACACCGTCCCCGTTTAGATTCACTAACCATTATATGCTGCTCAATGTCGGTTGCGCACAGTTTTACAGCACATGATACACATTTTTGCGAAATATATCTCGCATTTTGTTGATATGTCACGTTTACAAATCGGACATCCTATGCTATAATTTAGTAGAAATTTTTAAAGCGGTACAGTGATGCCGATAAGATTTCGGATAATAGTATACTGAACTTATGCTATCTCTGAGGATCCTGTCGGTTAAGGATCCTCTTTTTTACCGCTGTGACGGGGGTGACCGCTCTGCAATGTCAACTGTGATCATGGATGAAAGTGCCGTAAAACGCTCGCTGGCACGCATTACTCACGAAATCATAGAACACAACCGGGGTGCCGCCGACATATGTCTTGTAGGAATCCGCAGACGCGGCGCATCGGTCGCTCGCGCTATATTCGAAAACATTCAAAAATTTGAAAACGTCACACCGCCGCTCGGTTTTCTCGACATAACCTTCTACCGCGACGACCTTTCGACCGAGCTGTGTGACCCTTCCCTATCTGATACGGAGATCGGTTTTGATGTCACGGGACAGAATATAATCCTCACCGACGACGTCATCTACACAGGCAGGACCTGCCGTGCAGCCATTGAGGCGATCTTCCGTCTCGGACGTCCGGCATCAATACAGTTTGCCGTCCTCATCGACCGCGGTCACCGAGAGCTGCCGCTCCGGCCGGACTACGTCGGAAAAAACGTTCCGACCTCAAAGGACGAGATCATCTCGGTAGCGACGGACGAATACGACGGAGAGACCTGCGTCAGGCTCACGAGACAGTCAGATTGAGTAACGCCGCGCCGCAAGGCGTCACAAACACGTAATACGCAAGTATTAAAATACATATCTTCGGAGGCAGAAATGAAACTCACCTACGGTATCAAAGACAAGCCGAAGTTCGGTCATCTGATCGTCTTCGCGATCCAGCAGCTCCTCGCGATCATGGCGGCAACGCTCGTTGTGCCGATCATCGTCGGCAACGGAATGCAGCCCACCGCAGCGCTCTTCGGCGCAGGTGTCGGAA
>CAKSEM010000275.1 GCA_934446485.1 uncultured Eubacteriales bacterium
GGCTCTGAGCATCGGGTTCAGAGCGGCAATATCGTCATCAGAAATTCCGACATCAGCCATCATGAGAGATTCGTGTACGACGACCGTCATGCGGCGACGTCCCGCCGCCTCAAATATTTCGTCGATCACTCCCTCGCGCGGCGTTGTATCGCCGGACGTCAGGAGCAGCGATTCGATTCCGAGCGCTCTGCAATGAGCGACCCGTGCCGCTGCGGTTTCAGCATCAAGCATCGATATGTCAAGCGGCATAAGCGGCGCATTCATACGCGTCGGATGAACCCACTCATCTGTGAGAATATCAAACATATTCCGGCACACACCTCACTTTTTATTTTCGGCACATTTCGATCCGCACCCAAAAAAGACCTGATCCCGCAATCGCTAGAATCAGGTCTGTCTTCCTCATCAAAACGGAATGATCGGAAGACATCCGGAAACGGCAAGAGCGGCGCGAAACCGTAGGATCGCACCCATAGAGCCTATGCTTTTCCTAATAGATATCTTCCATAGCAGTACCGACAGAGGGCTCAGTCAGCAAGAACGCTGACCTGTTTTCTCTTACCTGCAATGTGCTCAAACTTGACGCGACCGTCAATCAGAGCAAAGAGAGTGTCATCGGAACCGCGGCCGACATTCTTGCCGGGATGGATCTTCGTACCTCTCTGTCTTATTATGATATTGCCGGCAAGAACCGCCTGACCGTCCGCCTTCTTGACACCGAGTCGCTTCGACTCACTGTCGCGGCCGTTCTTCGTGGAACCGACACCTTTTTTATGTGCAAAAAACTGAAGACCAATTCTAATCATGATCTATACCTACCCTTTCTGAAATTCGTTATGTGACATCCGCCGCCGGATCACTCATCATCGACGACGTCAACGTCGAGATGATCGTAATAATCCTCCAGGAGATCATTTAACTGATAATAGTAGCCCTTGATGAGACCTTCGACGGCAAATCTGCGCCTTTCGTCGGATTCAAACTCCGGCAGAGCACACATTGCGCGCACCGTAACGTTAGTCGTCGTCTCATCGATCTCGTACTGAACGTCCCCGGCATACGATATCTCAATAGTATTGAGTATCAGCATCGTCATCGCCGAGAGAGCCGCACACAGCACATCGTCACCCGACTCGCCGTATCCGGTATGCCCCGTCTCGCAAAAACCGTAAAAGGAACCGTCCCTCCTGAAAAATGTTATCTTCGTCATGACCGACAGTTCTCTGCGTCAGACGGAGATCTTTTCGATCTGAACCTTGGTATAAGGCTGTCTGTGACCCATCTTACGCTTTTCGTTCTTCTTGGGCTTGTACGTCATAACGTAGATCTTACGCCCCTTGCCGTTCTTTACGACATTGGCAGTTACGCTCGCGCCCTCAAGCACGGGTGCGCCGAGCTTAATTCCGTCAGAATCGGCAACTGCAAGGACACGGTCAAACGTGACCACATCGCCCTCTGCCGAATCGAGCTTCTCAACGAAGATTACATCTCCCTCGTTGACCTTGTACTGCTTTCCGCCTGTTTCAATGATTGCAAACATGAAAAGCACCTCACTTTCAAATGTGAACTCGCTGAGTCAGGCAAACTGTGTTTTTGAACCTGACACATGCGGCTTCGGGTATTATACCACCCTTGACATGAAAAGTCAAGTAGTTTGACAATATTTGATGTAAAATCCGAAATGCAAATATTTTGTGATTAGCTGTTGAAAAACGAGCTGCGGCGTGGTATACTTTACATTATATTTATTCGCATAACGGAGATGATTTCGACCGATGGAACTAAAGCACCGGCTGCTCTGCTCAACCGGAACGATGGTGGGACGTGAAAACGGATACAATTTGCTGCGCGCCGCCGAAGTTATAGCAAAACTTTCAGAGGAAAATATACTGTTCGGCGGAGAGCTCATGATGCTTCGGGATTACTACGGAAGACAGCGGGAAGTAATT
>CAKSEM010000276.1 GCA_934446485.1 uncultured Eubacteriales bacterium
ATGTCGGGCTTATCCTCAAGCCCGAGGCCCAGCACGCTGAGGCGCTCGCGCAGCTCATTGCGGCGGCGATGCTCGATCATAAATCCGAGCGAGTACGGTCTGCCCTTATTGGCTGCCAGCGCAAGATTTTCGATGATCGTCATTCCGGGCACGGTGCCTAGCGCGGGATTTTGGAAGACACGCCCTATGCGGGATGCGCGGCGGTGCTCCGGCTGACGGGTGATATTGCGTCCTCCGAGCAGTATTTCACCGCCGTCACACGGGACGGTGCCGCTCACAATATTAAGCATGGTCGTTTTGCCCGATCCGTTCGATCCCACAACCGAGAGGAACTCTCCGTCGGAAACGGACAGAGAAAAATCACGGAACAGTCTCGATTCATTTACGGTTCCCCGTCCGAACACCTTTTCGATGTGCTTCATTTCAAGCATCGCGGATCACCTCCTCGTTCACCGCTCCCGATCCGTCAGGCTCTGCGGACGTACGCCTTTGCAGTCTCTGCCGTATCAATGAGAGCTTATCGTTAAATATGAGTATCAATGCGAAGAATGCCGCATTAAGCAGCTTCAGATATATACCCTCGCGATCCACAAGCACGAGATAATTCAGGCACAGCGAATATATGACCGCGCCGAATATCACCGCACTCGTGCTCTTTATGTGCTTCGCACCCGAGAACAGCGCCATACCTATAATGACCGATGCCAGAGCAAGTACCACCTTGCCGCTTCCGCTGTTGTTGTCATAGGATGCATAAAGCTGCGAATACAGCGCACCCGACACGGCAACGAAACCGTCGGCTATAGCGAGCCCTGCGATCTTGTAGTTGCCGGGGTCGCGTCCGAGAGACGTGACGAGGCGTTCGTTATCTCCGGTTGCGCGCAGCATATATCCGAATTTCGTCTTAAAGAAGAGATCGATCAGGAGTTTCGACGCAATAACGAACACGAAAAATATCGCTATGATAACATATTCACGCACTCCGCGGTCAAAGCCGGATACAAATTTCCCGTGAAAGAGATCTTCAAGCCCCTCGCTCTTGTAGGAGAAGATCGTCGTCGTGTATCCGCCGTGCGTCAGAAGCTTCGTAAGCGCAAGGTTCACGGACAGAAACGCCGTCATCACGATGATCCCCGAGAGGAGCTTCGATATTCGGCACTTCACGTGCAGTATTCCCGTCACAGCTCCGGCTGCGGCACCCGCAATGAACGAGACGAGCACGGCGCCTATCGGCGGAATTCCGAGCCGAAGCATCAAAACGGTCGATACAACACCGCCGAACGGAAAGATGCCGTCAACGGACAGATCGGGAAAGTCGAGTATAGAATACGATATATACAGCCCGAGGGCGAGGACCGCAAAACATAGTCCCATCTGCAAGCCGTCGAGCGTGGTTCCGTAAAACAGCATAGTAAACTGACCTTTCATGCGCAGCGCGGCGGCTGTCCTGTTTGTCGGAGGCAGCCGTCACGCGGATATTTGTGTGATATCACTTAGATGCAACATCCGTTCCGTCGGGTGTCTTGAGCCCGAGCGCGGATATCACATCGGAATTATAGTAAACCTGAGGTTCGGTCACGACCGCAACCGGAATGTCATCGGCACTCTTTCCGCCGAGTATTTCTGCGGCAGCCTTACCGGCCGCACGTCCGACATCAATATATTCGATTGAAGCGGATGCGGCACAGCCGACCTTGACCTGTTCGATTTCCGAACCGAATACGGGGATCTTCTTCTCATTCGTTATCGGAAGGATATTGGTTTCGAGTTTACCCACGATGGTATTGTCGAGCAGATTGATAAAGCACTCTGCACCGCTGTCGATCACACTGTTCACCTTGGCATCTATCGTCGTAATATCCGACACCACCGTGTCGATGATCTCCATTCCGTCGTACTTTTCGGCTGCACGCTTCAATTCCGTCACCTGTATCGGAG
>CAKSEM010000277.1 GCA_934446485.1 uncultured Eubacteriales bacterium
GGGTAACCCGGATTCTGAGTCAACTTATCGTTAGACTGGAAGGCATCCTGAGAAACCGGGAAGAGCTTCAAGTACTCGCCAGTCTTACGCTCGCAGTTAGAGGCAGACCACATACCCTTGTCAAATGCACCGAAGCGGATATCATCCTGACGGTTGTGCATCTCCCATGTCAACTCGAAACGGCGCTCCAACAGCACGTCGTTCAACGTTACGGAAGCCTTGTTGTGAGAAGCATCGCCATAAGCACGCTCACGCACCTGGTTAACCAATGAGGTAGCCTCTGCTGCGCTGCCGCCGCTGCGGAGCAATGCCTCAGCCTTCATCAATAATACGTCGGCATAACGGAAGATGTAGAAGTCGTTGCCCATTGCGTCGGTCAAGCTCGGAGAATCCATCGGCCACTTCCAGCAGCGTGCCCCGTCGTGCTGGTTTACAGCGCCCCAGTTCGTACCGTCATACTCTGTGCCCGGGATCATCGTTACATCCTCTGTGTGGTTCAAGGGGAATCCGTGGTCGGTGATGATCTCCTCGGTAGTACCCTTTACATACATCTGGCCAATCAAATAGGTTGCCGCCTTACGGGGATCGGCATCATCAAACTGCTTCACGTAATCGGGCTGAGCGCAAACACCGTTCCATGCAGACATGTTATTACCCAAAGCCAGCTGATCCTTATAGTGCAGCGTACGGTTCATCATCTGCCAACGGTTATCCTTGCTTGTATCCGTCTCAGAGAACGGAGCGGCCAGGATAGCCTCCGGAGAGTCGCCATTCTCGATCGCAAAGTTGGTCTTGAAGTCGGGGTTCAATGCGTAACCCAAGCTTGTAACCTTATCGCAAGCAGCGATAGCCTTCGCATAGTTCTCAGCGCCACCTACGCCCCAAGCCTCAGCGTTCAGATACAGCTTAGCCAGCAAGGTGTAAGCCGCACCCTTCGTGAACTTCGTGTAGTTGCCCTGACGATCCGGACATTGCTCAGCGATCTCGGTTACCTCCTTCACCAACCAGTCGTACACGGTCTGGCGAGACTGGCATGTGGGCAACTCCTTATCTGAATAGTCGGTTACCAAAGGTACGTTACCCCACTCATCCATCATCTTATAGATCCAGAAAGCACGTACGCCACGGATCTCGGCGCAGAGCTGCGTCCTCTTAGCGTCGCTCAGGATGGTAGAGGCCTCAATCACCTTCAAGTTGGCGTTACAAGTACCGATAGCCTCTGATGCGGTCGACCAAGCGCCCTTGATACAGCTTGTTTGTGAAGTCCAAGTGTGCATGTAGACCTCACGATACTGACCTCCGTCATACCAGTCGCCACCCTTACGAGTCGGTGTTACAGCGCTCGTTGAATACTCGTCGAGAGCGAGGAAGTCACCACTAGACGCGTATGACTTCAAAGTTTTGTAGACCGTACCAACCAAGGCGTTCACCTCAGTCTCTGTCGATCCAAAGGTATCTGCTGGCAGGTTATCATAGACTTTCTCATCCAAGTCAGTACATGACGGCATCACGCCGAGCATCGTACCTGCCAAAAGTGAAAATATAATTTTCTTCTTCATAATGAATGCATTTTAAGATATTAGAATGTTAAGTTCACACCAAACGTAAATGAACGTGCCTTCGGCATGTAGTTACGCGGCTCGATACCCGGTGACAAACCTGCGTCGTCATCTGTAGCCTCGCCACGGAAGTTCTCAACCTCAGGATCCAAGCCTTTATAGCTTGTGATTACGAACAGGTTCTGAGCAGCTACGTAAACGCGAGCCTTGCTCAACCAATCGATTGCCTTCGTATCGAAGGTGTAGCCAATTGACATGTTATCCAAACGTGCGAATGAACCATTCTCCAAGTAGTATGAACATACACGTGAGTTCTCGCGGAGGAGCAACAGGTCGTCGCCCTTCATTGCGTTCGAACCAGCCACG
>CAKSEM010000278.1 GCA_934446485.1 uncultured Eubacteriales bacterium
CCGACATCGCCGCATATCAGTCTGTCCATCGGATACGGCTTTTCCATATCCCGTCTGACATCATCAATGGCCGCAAGCTGCCCGTCAGTTTCTTCATAATCAAATGAAGCAGCAAACTCCCGACACATATCATCGTCAGGCGGATATTCTATACCCTTGGCCTTCCGCCTTGCGGCATACAGCTCTATGAGCTCACGCGCCATCTCCCGTGTCGCTGCCTTTGCACGCGTCTTTGCGCGCGTCCAGTCGGCACCGCCCATCTTTGAAAGACGCACACTGCCCGTTTCCGAGCCTGCTCCAATATACTTGGAGACGAGGTCGAGCTGGTCAACCGGCAGGAAGAGCTGATCTGTCCCGGCATACTTGATCGTTACATAGTCGCGCGTCACCCCGGCAACGCTGAGCGTCTGCACTCCCATATACTGACCGATGCCGTACGCTGCGTGAACGACGAGGTCGCCTACCTCAAGATCGGCGTATGACATGATCGACTCGGTATTCTTTTTCTTTTTGGGGCGACGCAGTGGAGCGGCGGCTCTGCGTCCGCGGTCATCGGACGAATAGTCAAGGATTGCAGTTTTCGTGCGGCGGGACTCAAAGCCTCCGGGGATCGCGCCCGTCATTACGAGCACACAACCGCCCGCGGGAGTGTCTTCAGGTGCCATATCATCGGCAGATGCTGCGGTCACACCTTCGGAGACGAGAGATGTACATAGCGCGTCACGTTCGGACTCCGAGGCACAGCAGACCACGGTCATCCATCCGCGCGAAACGTACGTTGTCACATCCTCCGAGAACAGCTCACGGCGCGACGCATACGGCGACACATGGCGTGTTTCAAAATCGTACTCGCCGCCTATCGAAATATCATCGTACGAACGCTGGATATTGCTCGTTATGACCGACCTCTCGCGGCTGAAAAGGTCGGTGGCAGTTCCCCATTCCTTCATATATCCGTATGATATTCCGCGCAGCCGCGGAAGCTCTGCATGAGAGAGCATATCCTCTATGCTCTGCCACAGCAGTGAGTACGCAGCATCGGCGTGTGTTGCCTCTTCCGCCGGATTGACCGCAAGGACGGTTCCGTGAAATATATCGGCAAGCGTCGGTGCGTCCGGGTAGATGAGCGGGATATATTTGTCGGCAAAGTTGACCTCGATCCCGGTCTCTATCGCAGAGCGTTCCTCTGTGAGTATACGGCGCGCCCTCTCCGACACATCGTCGCCTGCGTGAAGACGTTTCAGCTGCGCGTCTATCGCAGAAAAAACAGCAGCGCGAGCATCTGCATCTATCAAGAGTTCTCTTGCCGGCGGGATAAATATGTCGCCGTCGCACATTTCAGCCGAACGCTGGGTCGCCGGATCGAACGTGCAAAGTCTGTCGATCTCGTCACCGAACAGCTCGATCCTGTAAGCCTCTCCCGTAGGAATGTAAATATCGATAATTCCTCCGCGCACGGCAAACTGCCCCGCGCCCTCGACAACATCCACCTTTCTGTACCCGGCAGAGACGAGATGCGACGCGAATTCAGCAAGCTCCAAATTACCGCCGCTGCCGACCGTGACCGACGATGCCCGGAAAACATCCGGCGGAATGGTAACCTGCAAAGCGCCGGCAATACCTGCGCATATGACGCACGGTGAAGCGGAATCTCCGAAAAGCACAGACATAACCGACAGCCGCCTGTGCTCAACATCGTGTGAAGACGTCATGTTGTTGAAATTGAAATCGCGTGTCGGATGGTACAGTGCGGAAATTCCGAGAGACGACAGATACTCCGCTTCCCGTTCAGCCGCTCTGTCTTCGGGAAAGAGTATGAGCATCCGCTCGCCGCGTGATACGGCATCGCGTGCCAATGCAGCCCTGAAAAATGCGTCTGCTCCGCCGGCAAGACCGGTCACCGAAAGTGTTCTGTAG
>CAKSEM010000279.1 GCA_934446485.1 uncultured Eubacteriales bacterium
AAACACGACGATCAGCCAACGAAAGTCGGTATCAGCGGAAAAATTTACCTTTTTACTCTTTTACTTTTTTACTTTTCAAATGTTAAACCAATAAAATTTATTTACACTATGATTCATTATTCAGTCTACATGATGCCAAACCCTATCCACCCAGAGAAGGGCAGTCTCGCCTACGCAACTCCACAGGTTCGCGAAAAGCTTTCGACCTCGAAATTCATCTCGCACGTGGCGAGCCACAACACGGTATTCTCGAAGGGCACCATCAAGGGCGTTTTGGCTGACATCGCAAGCTGTCTCCGCGAGCAGCTCCTGAACGGCAACAAGGTTCAGCTCGAAGGTCTCGGTACCTTCGGTATCACCCTCAACAGCCAAGGTGCCGAGTCGTTGAAGGCGTTCACCGCCGACAATATCAAGAAGATCAACATCGTCTTCACTCCCGACGCTGAACTCGAAAACCTCATCGACGATGCTGTATTCGAAGTAGTAGCGAGCCGTGCTGCTCAGGCTGCAACTCTCAAAGCTGAGAAGGCTGGCGAAACTTCCGTTGACCTCGATGCTGCGAAGAAGAAGAACCCACAGGGGTAGCCGAAGGGTGACCACGAAAAACTCGTGATTTGAAAGAACACGAGATAGGGGTTAAAACGAACACGAATCAAGCGAATCGAACGAATATAGATAAAGCGCTCAAGCAAAAGAGCCGTAGGCTCAAGATTCGTGTTATTCGCACGATTCGTGTTCGTAAAAACCTCAAACAGTTCGTGTTAAAACGAACACGAATCAAGCGAATCGAACGAATGTAGATAAAGCGCTCAAGCAAAAGAGCCGTAGGCTCAAGATTCGTGTAATTCGAAAAATTCGTGTTCGTAAAACCTCAAACAGTTCGTGGTAAAAATCATCTAACTTATTATCAACTTTTAATTCGTTTACAACTATGACTCCCGAACAGAAACATTCAGTA
The DNA here is from genome assembly GCA_934446485.1 of uncultured Eubacteriales bacterium. Lineage (GTDB taxonomy): Bacteria > Bacillota > Clostridia > Oscillospirales > CAG-272 > RUG11130. The sequence goes on from CAKSEM010000279.1 coordinate 959, forward strand.
ATCCAGGCGATATTGACCTTCATTTCGTCAATACTTTGCGCCATCACCGCAAGCTCGTGTATAGCTCATTGGTAGCTTGCGAAAAAAATAAAGACCCACAGATCATAAATGGTCTATGGGTCTTTTTTAAAATCTATCAAACTCTAACTATCCTCACGGACTGTCGTCTTCGCCATCCTCACGGACAGCTAAACTGCTTGAACTTTAATCTAATTCTTTTAATTATAAGATATGATTAATTTTAATCATTGCAAAGGTAATATAAATAAAATATCTAACCAAACATTTAATACTTTATTTTACAAACTATGAGAAAAATTGATTTAATAATCGTGCATTGCGCAGCCACTCCTGAAGGTAAAGACTTCACTACAGAAGATATAGACCGCTGGCACCGTCAGCAGGGATTTAGCTCCATTGGCTACCATTTCGTGGTGTATAGAGATGGCAGCGTGCACAAGGGAAGACCTATAGAACAGGTGGGAGCGCATTGCAGAGGGCGCAACTCAACGTCTATTGGCGTATGCTACATAGGCGGACTGTCTGCCGACGGCAAGCACCCGAAAGACACACGCACAGACAATCAAAAGAAAGCTCTCGAAGCCTTGTTAACCCTCCTGAAGCTCCGCTTCCCCGATGCTGAAATAAGAGGACACCGCGACTATGCTGCCAAGGATTGCCCATCGTTTGATGCAACCTTCGAATACAAGGATTTGTAGTGGCAATACTTGGATTTATAATGGCTAAGATTCATTCTTTTATCGTGGTCATTAAGGTCATTTGTCATTAAGGTCATTAAGGATTTTGAAACAAACAGTTACCTAGAAAAACTCGGTAACTGCTTTGTTTGCCATCGAAGCAGGCTTCATTTTTTAGCCCTTTATTTTGCCTTGTGTGGTTTAACGATTTTAGTTGACAACTTTAAGCTTTATTTTTAAGTTGACTCAGTTATTACT
>CAKSEM010000280.1 GCA_934446485.1 uncultured Eubacteriales bacterium
CTCGTGTTCTCCTCGGTTATGAGCAGCGGCACATTAAAATACTCCGCCGTCTCGATCGCAATATGATCCGGACGGTTTCCGTGCGAATAGACGACGGCGATCGGATGGCGGTTCATGAGTCCCGCGAGGCGATCTCGCCGTGTGTCCTCGCTGAGCCGACCGAGGTAGACGGATTCGGCGTTTCCGATTATCTGGATCCTCTTGCGGTCAAAATGCTCATAGAACCCGGCAAGTATGAGTCCCGGACGGTTGACCTCGGTCGTAGCGACACTGATGTTCTCCGCAGGTTCCGGCATATTTGCAGTCTCAAGGGAAAACTCATCAATTATTTTTTTAAGATTTACTCTCTCTCTCATGTCTTCCATAAATGCACCTCACATGCGCCGCAGCGCAAGTATATTCGCTCATTCTCCGTCTTCGGCTTCAGCAGCCTTCAGCATGATTGCACACTCCATGCGGTGTCGGAACAGGCGGCAGCCGTAATCGTACACCCCGTCTATCCGTCCGGTCGCGTGATATGCATTCGCGGCACATCCGCCGGAACAATAGAATTTTGCCCAGCAGTCTGCGCATTCGGGATGCGAATAGACATTACATCTGCGAAATCTCTCGCAAAGGTCGGGATGAGCGATCCCGTCAAATACATTTCCGATAAGATATGCGCTGTCATTTACGAACTGGTGACACGGGTAAAGGTCTCCCGACGGCGTTACAGCCATATATTCACTGCCCGAACCGCAGCCCGCGATCCTCTTATGGATGCACGGCCCGTGCTCAAGGTCGATCATATAGTGGTAGAATGTTATCGGGTGTCCCTCTCGACGGCGGCGCAGCATCTCGCGAGCCAGAAGATCGTACTGTTCAAACAGTATCGGCAGATCATCCTCGGTAAGAGCGTATGGATCGCCAGGAGGACACACCACCGGCTCCATGCTGAGCTCGGTAAACCCGAGATCAGCCATGTGCAGGACATCGGATGCAAAGTCGGTATTGAAATGGGTAAAGGTGCCGCGGATATAGTAGCCCTCGCCTCCGCGGCTCTCGACGAGGCGGCGGAACTTCGGCACAACAGTATCGTAGCTTCCCTCCCCGCGGTATGTTTTGCGGAATCTGTCGTGGACCTCGCGCCTGCCGTCAAGGCTCAAAACGACGTTGTGCATCTCGCGGTTAGCGAAATCGATTACATCGTCATCGAGCAGCATCCCGTTAGTCGTGAGCGTAAAACGGAAGTGCTTTCCCGTCTCTTCCTCCCGTGATCTGGCATAGCGGACAGTGTCCTTTACGACATCCCAGTTCATGAGAGGCTCACCTCCGAAGAAATCAACCTCAAGGTTATGTCTCTCGCCCGAGTTTTCGATTAAAAAATCTATGGCTCGGCGTGCAGTGTCAGGGGACATAAGCGCCTCACTGCCGTGATACCTGCCCTGACTTGCAAAGCAGTACGTACAGTTCAGATTGCATGTATGCGCAACGTGCAGACAGAGCGCCTTTATGACATGCCCGCCGCGTTCCATAGGCTCTATGTCACGGAACGTGTCCTCCGTGAACAACTCACCCGCATCGCGAAGGGCACGGATATCCTCCATGCACTCGCGAACGTCACTGTCCGTCACGCCGCCATACCTTGCGGTAATATCACGGACGATCTCATCTTCTCCCGCCGACTCAAACATACCGATAATGTCGTATGCGACGTCGTCCACAACGTGTACTGCGCCGCTGTTCGGATCGAGCACTATATTATAGCCGTTATTTTTAAAGCGGTGGATCATTTCAAGAAATATTCTCCGTTCGTTTTATCCGAAAACAGTAGGAGCCGCCGCCTGTCGGACATTGTCCTGCGGCGGCGGCTCCGTGAACTCAGCCTCTCTTATTCTCGCACTTCTGGTTTGCAACACCGCATGAGGT
>CAKSEM010000281.1 GCA_934446485.1 uncultured Eubacteriales bacterium
TCATCAAGCGCCGCTGTGACCTTCTCCGGGAACCTTGCAAGAGTGCGAATCACTTCACGTTCTTCAGATGCCGTAATGCTGCCGCCGGTCAGGTCGGTCGAGCCGGCTTTCTCAAGAATGCTGCGCGTACGGGCATATGTATACTGTGCATACGGTCCGGTATTCCCATCAAAGCTGAGTGCAGAGTCGAGAGTAAAGTTTATATCTTTGATACGGCTGTTGTACAGGTAGTTAAATATAATGGCGCCGACACCGACAGCTTCTGCAACCTCGTCACGATCCTCAAGGTCCGGATTCTTCTCATCCATTATTTCACGCACCTTGTCCACAGACTGCCTGAACAGATCTTTAAGGAGCACGACATTTCCGCTGCGCGTTGCGAGCTTGGCTCCGTCTATGCTGACGGTACCGTACGGTACATGAACGAGCTTATCGTACCAGTCATAGCCCATCAATTCAACGACCTTAAACCACTGTGCAAAGTGGAGGCTCTGTGCCGATGACGTAACGTATATGCACTTATCAAAGTTGTATGTGTCGTGTCTGTATACGGCAGCTGCAATGTCGCGGGTCGGATAAAGCGTCGAACCGTCGCGCTTCAGTATGAGGCAAGGCGGCATATTGTACTCGGATAGGTCTACGATGGAGGCACCGTCGTCAATCTTCAAAAGCCCCATTTTCTTCATCTTTTCGATCTGAGGAGCCATTTTGTCGGAATAAAAGCTCTCTCCCTTGTAGCTGTCAAAGGTTATACCGAGCTGCTTATACGTGACCTCGTACTCCTTGAAGCTGACGTCGATAAACCACTTCCACAAGGCTATATTCTCGGGATCGTGCTCTTCGAGCTTTTTGAACTCCGCGCGAGCCTCATCGTTAAGTGACGGGTCAATCTCAGCCTCACGGTGGAATCTGACATACAGTTCAACGAGCGCATCTATGCCTTCACGCTCCACACGCTCACGGTCTCCCCAGCGCTTGAACGCAACGATCTGTTTGCCGTTCTGAGTTCCCCAGTCACCGAGATAATTTATGCCTATGCAGTTATATCCGGCAAAGCTGTGCAGCAGTTTCAGAGAATGTCCGATCACAGTCGTTCCGAGATGTCCTATGTGGAACGGTTTTGAAATGTTAGGAGACGAATAGTCGAGAACGACAGTCTTTCCGTTTCCGCTGTGCGGTGAACCGTATGAATCTCCGACGGCCTCAACTTCAGCCAGGATCGAAGCAAAGCTATCCTCAGAGAGCTTAAAATTAAGGTATCCTCCATCGGCGCTTACATCGGCTATACTTTCTCCGTTTATAGCCGACGCAAGTTCCGCCGCGATCTTCGGCGGTGCCATGCGCAGCTCACGGCTCAGGCGGAAACACGGGAGCGCAAAGTCTCCCATCTCAGGGTCGGGCGGATATTCAAGCATATCGGCAAAATTCTCAGCCGTGTGCGATGTATTCCCCCATATCTTCTCAACGGCGTCAGCTATCATTCCGCCGGAAGTCATTTTAAGCTTCTGCATTTTTAGTCTGTAACTCCGTTCCGCTGCCCGCGGCAGCCAAATCAGTTTATCCGAGCGGCGATCAGCCGCCTATCTTCATCTGCTCTCCCTTTTCGCGCAGTTTCTTCTGATTCTGCGCATCGAGGATCGTGTGTATCTTCTTTACGGGGTTCAGGAGCGTTCCGATAGATTTGTTCTGATTGAGTGTATCAATAACAAGTGCAACATATTTGCACATATTGACCTCTGCATACCACTCGCGCTCCATCAGTCCGTCCGGATGGTATATGAGGTTGGTCGTGAAACACTTGTCGAATATGCCTTCTTCGTAAGCCTTGTCGAACACATCAAACCCGCCGACGAATAGTCCGAACGTAACGAACATA
>CAKSEM010000282.1 GCA_934446485.1 uncultured Eubacteriales bacterium
GTTGAATATATCGCTCTTACCCGGCTCGGATGCAACGAGCGCATTGTAAAGCGGCACTACATAACCGCGTTCGTCAGCGTCAAACACCTTCTGCAGAGAGTTGTCATAGACTACATTCCCGTTCTTGCCGATCGAATAGATGAGCGACAGGGACGAACCTTCAATTATGAGATCCGTGTCCTCTCTCACGCCGTCGGGACGGTAAATCGAGCCCTGACCGCCTGATCTGCGGCTCGTAAGAAGTATACTGCCGTCGTCGAGGAGCTGTATTTCATTGTAAACATATCCGTCGGTTTCAAATGTCTTGCGATCATATACGCGATAACCGGTATACGGACTATCGGTACCGACAGTAAATATCTTGCTGTCGGTTGCATAGAACGGTATGCCCCAGACGCCGTACACATCATCCTCGCTGATTCCGGTATAATCCTTGATAACCGTACCGTCCTGCTCAACCAGTACGACATTACTGTTTTCGTCATCCGTTTTGTCAGCTCTCAGGAAAAGACCGCCCTCAATATACGTATACGATGTATGTTTATCCGTCAGAACATTTCCGTCACGGTCAATCAGGAACTGACCGGCTTTGTCGCCGCACACTGCAAGATCATCGTTAACAAACATTCCGCACCACGCGCCTTCCGGCAGATCGATTGCTTTATCTGTGCGTGTGTCGAAAAGTCCGTAAGTGCCAGTATTGTCATTATTGTTGTCATTCATCCCGATTAAAAGCATATCACAGCCAACAGGGATGGCATAGACGACTGCATCGGGCAAGGTTCCGGACTTAGCAGCGGAAGTCTCGGTTGCCGATGAAATATATGCATAAGCACCCTTTGCATCGCTGTACGTAAGGAGCTCATATCCGGCAATTGCCACAGGCAAATTACCCATCGGGTTACTTAAATTATAATCATCATCAACCGAATAAACAAAATATTTCTCGTTAGCCGGCTGCTCAGGATCAAATGTGACTATATAGTCATCGTTATAAGAGTTAACTCTACCCTTGTGCTCAAACGAATGGGCATTTCCGTCGGGATCGTATAATGTGTCACCGATGACGAAATATCTGTCTGTAACATACATTTCATCATCCGAAACCTCAAGTTTCTTTGCAACGAGATACTCGCCGTTCGGCCCCGTTCCGCCGCCGATGATCTTCCCGTCGTCCGCACCGACTGCCGCAACCGTAGATATCATCATAATAACGGTCAGAAGGAGCGCTGCGATTCTAGTGTGTTTTTTCATGATATTCACCTTTCTGTTTTTTATTATAACCGTTTCCAGTACAGTAAAATTATAAACCATTTCACCCTGCATGTCAACCGATTTTTTAAAGAAAGATGAAAAAAATATTCAGTTAATTCGACAAATATCTACTTTTTTCGAAAAAATATATACTCTGCAAGTCTATCATACGCAAATCCGACATACGCAGCCGAATGTGCGTCCGAGCCGTAAACACGTCGAAGCTCGTAATCCGAAGCTATACGCAGTATATTATCGGACGGATACTGCCCGAGATCGTCAAATTTCTGATAGAGAGGTGCTGCGCTGATCTCGAGAGCTATGTTCCTCCGTTCCATCTCACGGAAGATATGTCTCAGTACGGATTCGTGCCGCCGCAGATCAAAGTTCGGCTCTGACATCGGATAATGTGCCGTGTCTGCGGCGGTGCGGCGGAACACATCGAGGTGGGTCAGAACATCAAACATACCGGACTCTGCGGCTGCAAGGTAGTTTTCGAGCACCATTTCGGCAAAGTCATCCTTCGATATCGATCCGAACGGTATTCCGAAGCCGCGGATGTTCAGATGTGACGAGCCGAGAACGACGTCAAAGCTGCCGGAAGACAACACCTCGCG
>CAKSEM010000283.1 GCA_934446485.1 uncultured Eubacteriales bacterium
GAGCAGGTGGACGCCATGAGCGATGCGGAGATCGACAAGAACTATGATGCGATCCGCAAGAGCATGATGCGCTGGTAATGCGGACCGCCAACAGAAAGGAATGTGAGCATTTTGAGTTATGCAAACTTTGTGCCCAAGATCTGGGCAAAGGCGATTGAACGTGAACTGGAGCGCAAGCTGGTGTTTGCCGAGGACTGCAACCGCCAGTATGAGGGCGACGTGAAGCAGATGGGCGACACCGTGAAGATCCTGGGTGTGGGCAAGCCGACTATCACGAAGCAGAAGGGCGGCAGTATCATCCTGCCCGATGCCGAGACCGTGGAAGATACGAGCGTGGAGATGCAGATCAACAACGTGGCGTACTTCAACTTCCTGGTGGACGACATCGACAAGCGGCAGGCGGTGGGCGGCCTGATGGACGCGCTGAACGCCGAGGCTACCCAGGGGCTGGCCGGTGAGATGGACAAGGATATCGCCGCGCTGGCCGGTACGAAGGACGCCAAGAAGGTGTACAGCGACTACAAGGCTGTAACGGCCGACAATGTGCTGGGCACGCTGGATCTTGCTTTGCAGATGCTGCAGGAGAACGACGTGCCCGCCGACGAGAAGATCGTGGCGACGGTGCCGCCGTGGTTCCTGACGCACCTGCGCACGGCATACGCCAAGCTGGACACCGACAACAGTGACCTGCTGAAGAACGGCAAGGTGGGGCGGTACAACAACATCCTGATCAAGATGTCGAACAACGTGCCCAGCACGACCAGCGGCTCCAACATCATGGTGCGCACCGAGCGTGCCGTGGCATTTGCCAACCCGCTGACCCACACCGAGCCGTACCGCCCGGAGAAGCGTTTCTCCGACGCGGTGAAGGGCTTTGTGCTGTATGGCACCAAGATCGTGCGGCCGAAAGAGCTGATGATCTTGAACGTGAAGAACGGCTGAGAGGAGGGCTTGAAAGATGGCTATTGTGAAAATTACCCCCGATAAGATGGAGCAGGATGCAGCGCTGGTGCTGAAGACCGCGACCGCCTTGGACGGCACCGACGGCATCTACATTGAGTACACCGGCAAGGACGATAATATCGTACTGCTTTTGCAGGGCACGGCGAGCGACACCGTGACGGTGGAGATGGGCAACGGCCTGCAGGGTGTTGCTGATCTGGCGGTGGCGCTGACTGCCAACAAGCCCTGTGTGCTGACGCTGGAAAGCGGAAAGTACAAGCTGGTGAGCGGCGAGCACAAAGGCTATGTGCACCTGAAGGGTGCCGCCACGACCACGGTACAGGCGTTCGAGCTGCCGGTTTAACCTGGGCACCCCCGGCGGATACTGCCGGGGGCATTTTTGTTTGAGGGAAAATGCGATGTACGAAAAGAGAGTGACTTACGGGCAGCTGAAAGCACTGGTGCTGAAGCTGCTGGACGAATCGAACCCCAAGAACGACCTTACGGCGAAGATCCCGGTCTTTGCGGACACGGCACAGCGGGAAGTGAGCCTGTATTGCCCCGTCCGCGTAGTGCTGCCGGTGGAGAGGTATACCGGAGCCGCAGCCCCCTCGGCATAGGAATAGGTGGACCACATGGGCTTGGTCAGGGAGAGCTGGGTGCCTACATAGACCTTCCCGTCGGAGGTAGTGCCGCCCTGGCCGGCTGGCACGGTGATCTGAGGCGCAATGTTATTATAGAGGGAAACCCGGTCCGCTGCCGTTATGGCGTCGTCATCGGCGGTGTGGATCAGATACGAAACCGGCTGAGAGAGGGTCCGGCGGGCGGCGCGGGCGATCTGATCGGACCGGCAGCCGGCGTGGCGAATCTCGCCCCCGCTTCTGTCCTCGATTCCGAAGGAGAAGAAGATGCCCGCGGCGCCCT
>CAKSEM010000284.1 GCA_934446485.1 uncultured Eubacteriales bacterium
CACTGTGTCCGAGCGGTTCTACCTACTGTAAAAAAAGGTTGCAAAAAGTATATAAGTGTGTTATAATACAAGTCGTGTCTGACACCAGCGCACGTCGGTGTATATAATAGAGAATGGACCAACGCCGCCGGATACAATGACGCAAAATATGAATTGACGCAAAGGAGCGCTTGATTATGAATAATAATCTGCAAGGCATTCTGAAGCACTTTAATGTTGCACTTACCCCGAACGCTTACGGCAACGGACATATAAACGATACATACCTCATCAAGACCAATCCCGGATACATTCTTCAAAAGATCAACACTAACGTGTTCCATGATCCCGTAAGTGTTATGGAGAACATCAAGAGGGTCACCGATCACCTAAGACTGAAGATCACGGCTGCCGGCGGAAATCCGGACCGCGAAACGCTCACTGTCATCGACACTGTTGACGGAAAGCCCTTCTACAAGGATGAAGGCGGCAACTACTACCGCATGTACATCTTCATTGAGGGTGCACGCTCATATGATATAGTTGAGAATCCGATGCAGCTTTACAACGCTGCCAAGGCGTTCGGCAACTTCCAGATGATGCTCTCTGACTTCCCTGCCGACGAGCTTCATGAGGTTATTCCGAACTTTCACAATACGGTATCGCGTTATACCGACTTCAAGCGGGCGGTTGCCGATAACCTTTCGGGACGCGCCGACACCTGTCGCAACGAGATAGACTTTGTTCTCTCTCGCGAGCCGGATGCATCGGTTGTCGTTGACGATATCGCATCCGGAAAGATTCCGCTCCGTGTCACGCACAATGACACTAAGCTCAACAACGTGCTTCTCGACGAAACGACCGGGGAGGGCGTGTGCGTGATCGACCTTGATACGGTAATGCCGGGCTCCCTCCTCTATGACTTCGGTGATGCTCTCCGTTTCGGCGGCTCCAGCGGAGCCGAGGATGAACCCGATCTCGGAAAGATATGGTTCGACCTTGAGAAATTTGAATATTTCACCCGCGGTTTCCTCGAAACGCTTGACACTATAACGACACATGAGTTAGAGCTGCTGCCCTTCTCCGTCAAGTTGATGACACTCGAATGCGGCTCGAGGTTCCTTGCAGACTATCTGAACGGTGATACGTATTTCAAAACGCACTATCCGGAGCACAACCTCGTCCGTGCACGCACTCAGTTCAAGCTAGTTTCCGACATAGAAACAAAGCATGACAGAATGATGGAGATCGTTCAGAATATTTATCACAGCAAAAGATGAATCCATGAGCCCGCAAAACGGCGGGCTCATTTTGCTTTTTTAGGTCCGGAACGAGAGCACATCTGACTCGCACCGTCAAGCGGGCGCGTTGCACGGCTTGCGGGACGCGTATCCCGCTCATACTTTTGCCAAGTTCGGAAGCCCTGATGCGTTCCCCGAACCGTTTTAAGCGCCGTCTTGTCGGCATAATAAGGGAGATCATTATGAAAAGCTCACAGATACGGCGGAGGCGCGGCAGAGTTGCCGTAATCCTTTTGTCCATTCTTTCAGTTATACTTGCGGCGGCGCTTGCCGTCTCAGGTTACATCATACTGGATCAACGCCGTATGAATCAATTTTCACGCAGAATAATGCTTGACAACAATTATTTTATGAGAAGCAGCACAAACGGAGACTCAGACAGCAAAGATACGGAAAGCGACGATATTTCTGCCGTTGTCAAAGGAATAATGACTAACTATTACCGTGTATTTGCCGATCTGCTTCCGGAATATTCCATGTACAGCAGCAGTGGCGAAGTTTATGACGGTGAGAATCACGACACAAGCTATGATGAACCGCCGTATACAATCATGGACTACGACACGCTGTACCA
>CAKSEM010000285.1 GCA_934446485.1 uncultured Eubacteriales bacterium
GCGCAGATCCCGTGGAATGAATGGGTATTCAAAAACAGACGCAGGGAGGGCGGAAAATGACAGGAGTGGTGTTCAATATTCAAAGGTTTTCGGTTCACGACGGCCCCGGAATCCGAACTACGGTATTTCTCAAGGGATGTCCGCTGCGCTGCCTGTGGTGTCATAACCCGGAGGGGCTCTCGCGCGAGACGGATATTGAGTATATTCCCGTGAAGTGCATCGGATGCGGCAGATGTGCTGCGGTGTGCCCGAACGAATGTCATCGCATTGAGAATGGAGTACATATCTTCGAGCGAACTGGCTGCACGAAGTGCGGCGCATGCGCCGAAGCGTGCGTTGCGTCGGCGATGTCGGTATCTGGACATGAATATACGGTCGATGATGTCATGAAGAAGGTCCTCTCCGACAAGCTCTTCTACAGCGAAAGCGGCGGCGGCATGACACTCTCGGGCGGCGAACCGCTCGGACAGATCGAGTTTGCTACTGCACTTCTTTCGGCTGCGCGCGAGCATGGTATACATACAGCCATAGAGACATGCGGGTATTACCCTGAGGCGGTGCTCCGGAGAGCTTTGCCGCTCGTTGACCTCGTGCTGTTTGATTATAAGGTTACTGGAGAGGATGAGCATATTGCGGCAACCGGGGTCTCACAGGATCTGATACTTTCGAATTTGCAGATTATATGCGAGTTCGGTACTCCGGTGCATCTGAGGTGCCCGATAATTCCGTCGGTCAACGACCGTACGGATCACTATGACGCAATAGCGCGGATAGCGGAGGAGCACGGGGCAATCGTACGTGTTGACCTTGAACCGTATCACGATCTCGGTGCATCAAAGTATCGGAATATCGGGATTGAGCCGAGGTTTTCAGCGAAGACTCCGTCGGCCGATGATATGGCGGAGATTCTGGATTATATTCAGAAAAAAACTTCAAAAAAGGTTGTAATTTCGTAGTTTTCTCTTGACACGCACTTTGATTTGGTATTAAAATAATTGTGTAAATTTTGAAGGCACGGCAGAGCCGTTGCCGGACTGGAGTATATTATGGGTAAGCTCAGAGTTGGTATTATCGGTACCGGCGGAATCAGTAATTTCCACATGGCAGGCTATAAGCGCCTTGCAGAAGAGGGCAGAGTTGAAATCGCTGCCGTATGCGACATAAATGAGGAGAAGGTCCGCGCTTATTCGGAGCGTTACGGCGTGCCGAAGTGGTACCTCGATTATAATGAAATGATGGAGAAGGAGAATCTCGACTGCGTCAGCGTGTGCACGTGGAATGCGGCTCACAAGGGCGCAACCATCGCCGCACTGCGCGGCGGTGCGGATGTGCTTTGCGAAAAGCCGATGGCTATGAATGCTGCAGAGGCAGAGGAGATGCTTGCCGTTGCGCGCGAGACCGGACACCTTCTTCAGGTTGGATTCGTACGCAGATTCGGCAATGATGCCGACCTTGTTCGACAGTTCCGTGACGCCGGATCGCTCGGCAACATATATTATGCAAAGGCTACCTACCTCCGTCGCGACGGGTGCCCCGGCGGATGGTTCGGCGATAAGGCTTATTCCGGCGGCGGTCCGCTCATCGATCTCGGCGTACACGTGATCGACCTCGTTCGTTACCTTTCGGGTACGCCGAAACCGATTACGGCGTTCGGTGTTACCTATAACAATCTCGGCTGCCGCAGAGCTGCCGGTGGTGATACCGCATGGGACGGTCCTGTGTCTAAGGACGGCTACGATTTCTCCGTTGAGGACTTCGCATCTGCTCTCGTTCGTTTCGATAACGGACTGACACTGAGCGTTGAAGCAAGCTTCAATCTCAACATTGAGAAGGATATGGG
>CAKSEM010000286.1 GCA_934446485.1 uncultured Eubacteriales bacterium
CCGCCAAGCGGTACCTAGCCCTCCGGCGGAGTTATACCGAGATCGGCACAGATCTCCGCATTATACTTTTTAACCGGCTTCGTGTCATACTCAATCGGCATCTCGGATATTTTTGCTTCACCCTTCAGGATGCGGGCAGCCATTTTACCGGTCGTGTATCCGAGCTCACTGTAGCTGATCGAAAGCGTTGCAACACCGCAGCCGCTGCATATTCCGGCCTCTCCGGCAATGATCGGCACCTTCTTCGGGCGCACGGCGTTGTCTATGGTCTTCGCACAGGAAGCAGCTGTGTTGTCGGTCGGAATGTAGATCGCATCGCACGCAGCCGCTGCATTTTCAGCGATGAGCGCAACATCGTTGGAATCGGCAAACTTGTACTCCTCGACCGTCAGCCCCTTTGCCTCAAGAGCACTGCGCACAACGCTGACCTGATATGCCGAATTCGGCTCTGCCGAGCAGTAGATGATGCCGACGGTCTTCGCATTGGGAATGACCTCCGTGATCATATCTGCCTGCTCATTGAGAGGTGCAAGGTCGGACGTGCCGGAAATATTTCCTCCAACGGTTCCGTTGAAGCCGTCTATGTCGAGAGCGACGCCGTATTCGGTAATCGACGTGCCGAGGATCGGAATATCCACGGTTGCGTTTGCTGCAGCCTGAAGAGCCGCAGTTGCGTTGGCAAGGATGAGATCGACCTTTGATGCAACGAAGCTGTTCACTATGGTAACGCACGTATCGGACGATCCGGCTGCGTTCTGCTCGTCAAACTTGACGTGATCCTCGCCGAGTTCGTCTATGAGCGCCTGCTTGAAGCCGGCAGTCGCCGCATCAAGCGCTTCATGCTTCACGAGCTGGCATATACCTATGTTATAAACACGGTTTTCGTCTGTTTTCTTCTCGGCACAGCCGGTGAAGAGGAATGTTGCGGCAATCATTACCGCCGCAAGTGCGACGGAAAGCGATTTTCTGAATATCATAAGAGCACCTCCGTATGAATACTGCTTATAAAATCAATATATGAATAATTATAACCTCAGAAGAGTAAATTGTCAACAGCTTTTTTCAATATAATGTTGACCGTGCAGAGTTTTTTTCGGTGCCGTCAGCGACGGAATGAATATGCAGAGTTATAACTGTCGCGCAGCCGTACAAGCTCATCAAAAGCTGTTCGTTTTGCAATCCGCTCCGTTTTGACGTATGCATACCGCCTGACACTACACCGCCGAACGGTACACCGCAGAAAACATGCTGTCGGAGTAAACACCGAATGTCGAAGGATAAAAAGCCCCGAAGCCGTGATGCTTCGGGGCTCTCTCTCTGCTGTAATCTTCGAAATAAAGTAATTATCTCTTTGAGAACTGGCTTGCACGACGTGCGGCTTTGAGGCCGTACTTCTTTCTCTCCTTCATTCTCGGGTCGCGAGTGAGGAATCCTGCCTTCTTGAGGGCGGGTCTGTATGTCTCGTCTGCAAGGAGCAGCGCACGTGCGATACCGTGACGGATAGCACCTGCCTGACCTGAAACTCCGCCGCCCTTGACATTTGCAACAACGTCAAACTTTCCGACGGTGTTCGTCACGCCGAAAGGCTGGTTCATGATGAGCTTCAGGGTCTCAAGACCGAAGTAATCGTCAACATCACGTCCGTTGATTGTGATGGAGCCGGTGCCGGGATAGAGTCTGACTCTGGCAACTGAGCTCTTTCTTCTGCCCGTGCCGTAGAAATAAGGTTTAGCGCTTGTATACATTTTCAATACCCCATCCTTTCTTACATCTTAACTTCATAGGGAGCGGGCTTCTGAGCCGCCTGACGGTGATCCTCGCCTGCATATACCTTGAGG
>CAKSEM010000287.1 GCA_934446485.1 uncultured Eubacteriales bacterium
GCTCATAATCATAGTCAGCCAGCTTCCCGTGTATCTCGCGCGAAAAGCTGTGAGGAAGGCGCTCACCTATAAGTCCGTATTCCATCATCTTGCCTCGCGAGAGGTGTGTCCACGCAGGACTCCGATATCTAGAAGTCTGACTATCACGGGGCTGAGCACGGCATTCACCAAAAGCTCAAATACAAAGTTACCGCCGACGAGGACAGTTATCATAAACAGAAGAACATCCGTACCGCCTGCCATATCACGGATAGCGTCAATGAAGAAGAGGCGGCAGCCTATAAGAAATATTCCCGTATTAACGACCGGGCATACTATCGCTGCACATATCACAGCTGCCATGCGGCTGCGATCACGCAGCAGACGAAACACAGCACCTGCCGCAAGCCCCGCAAGAATACCTTTGCCGAGGACTGTCACGACCGTACCGGCGGGATTGATCGCAAGAAATGTTGCTGCATCTCCCGACAGCAGCACAGCGACACCGAAAACGAGGCCGAGCCACGCTCCTCCGCCGATTCCGCACAGAGCGGTTCCTATCACTATGGGTATCAGGACGAGTGAAACCGAGAACGTACCGAGTCTGATAAATGAGCCGAGCAGCTGCAGGACGATCACCGTTGCCGTCAGTATCGCAAGAAATGCGAGGTTCCTCGTATCAGTAGTTTTCTTTGCTGCCATTTAATTATGCCTCCGTTCTTAATAATTTAATCTATATAAACTGAGCTCTGTCCGGTATTGCGTACAGCGTCAGATCCCACATCGGTATACACGGCGGTCTCCGAAGAAACAGTTTACATTCCGGCAAGAGAGCACGTACGGCTTCGGGCAGACGGACGATATCGTCCGTCCTGTGGTAAAGCGATACGGCAAGCGCAGGACGGTCGCGGAGAATTATTCTCCGCGCGCCGTCAAGCGCTGCTTCCTCATCGCCTTCGACATCGAGCTTAATAAAATCTATCCGTCTGTTCTGTGCTATGCTGTCCGCAGTCAGGACCCTGATCCTTTCTGTGCTCGCGCGGCGCCCCCGCCCGCTCCTGCCGGAGCCGCGGCTGCCGGACGACACATAGTCCGCCTCACCGCACTTATCTCCGAGTGCACATTCGAGCGCTTCAACCTTGCATTTGCCCGATATATCGGATGCAAATTCAGATAGCTTTTTATAGCTGCGTCGATCCGGCTCGCAGGCAATGATGCATGATATTCCCGGCAGAGCGGATGCCATATCGGTGGCAGAATCCCCGCGGAAAGCCCCGCCGTCGAGAGCCGTTAATATCCCGAAATCTCCAAGAAGCTTACCGTAAGACTCGGCTGCAGGTTCACAGCGTTGCAGATATCCGAGTTCTCCCGTCATTCGGAACATGATTGCGTCGCGGAGCAGCTCGCGCGACATAGCGTCCGCGAGAGAATCGCCAAGCTCGTCGATGCGCACAGACAGGCGGCGAAGCACTGCAGAATCGAAAATTTCTCCGCCGTACAGCGGCACCTCAGGTACTATGACCGTATGTCTTTGGCAGAGCTTTGCTATCCGTTCCATAACATCAGGCAGCGATGTTCCGAATGCCGGAAGTATCACCATGTCATCGCCGAAACACGAAACTGCATCCGAATACGACATAACGTGCATACCGTGAAATTCGCGATCGCGCACGAACCCGTCAGACGCAAACACTCCGGACAGTGCGATCCCGTAGTGACGGCAGGCATCGATTATCTTGTCGGCCCCGTTTCCCGTCCCGTAAAGGAGAACGGGACGCCCATCTTCGCCGAGAGTCTCCCACCAGGAGACATCCGGCACATCAGCAGTAAGGCTCATACCGTATCACCTGTACCG
>CAKSEM010000288.1 GCA_934446485.1 uncultured Eubacteriales bacterium
TCCAGGTGATGTGCCGCGAACGCCGAGATAATACTTTCCAAGTAGATATATCGGCGATGCTCCCCATGCGTGGCAGAGAGACTTCATGTATTTGCCGCCGTACATATCGTAATGGTCGGTTCCCGACATATTTGGGTCGAACTCTTCCCAGACGGTGGTGGCACCGAGATCGAGCATTCCGCGCCAATATGATGTTATCATATCATATATGTAATCACGCTTTCCTATCTTACCCATCGCGTCAAGCTCATATCCTTCAAAGTACGGTGTCGTGATCATTGCTATTCTGTCGTTCAGAAGAACATTTTTTATGATCAGCTCGATCTGACGTTCATCGGCGATCCCGTAGAGAATTGCGAATATATTGGCGTGACGTGTTACGTTTCGTTTTCCGGACTCAAAGCTGTCTATGAATGCCCCCTGCTCTTCATCCCAGAACCGATCGACGGTCTTGCGGCTGAGTTCTTCAGCTTTTGCGATAAAGGGCGATGGATCCTCGCCTACGAGCGATGAAAGTCTGCCCATGGTTTGAAGAGATGCAATATACAGCATCTGCTCTGCACAGACCGAACCGGTCTTATCCATATCAGCCCAATCGACAAATACCCAATCGGCATATTTTCCTATAATGAATCCGGAACTGTCCTCGCGTGTCCGGCAAAAATCCATAAGTGTGAGCGCGCGCGGATACATGCGCCTTATAAAATCGATATCTCCGTAGTTTCTGTAGTATTCGTCAAGCGCAAGTATCCAGTACAGGCTGTAATCCGTTATATTATTAATATGCTGAACGACCGGCTCCTTTCCACGCATTGCTATTATACTGCGTCGAACGGTGTCGGTCTCAGGCGTCAGATACTTAACGAACTTGAATGCCTGATACGCATCACCGCTCCAAAGCCAACGGTCGCGCTTTATCGCCTCAGTCAACACTTCGCGCATATTGAGCCGCAAGGTGTACGAACACATATCCCATATGCGGTTGACCGCTTCATCATTGCAGCGAAAAGTGCCTACGCAGTTCACCGGAAGGTATTCATAATCCGCACTGATCTGCGGTTCGGTGGCCCCGCAGACATATACGTACCTGAAAGCCCGCGGTCTCAACTTATATGAGCTCTGCCCCGTTACATCTTCACGAACTACGGAATATTCGGTATCGAGGGCTTCTTCTCGCGATTCGCCGTATGATACGTGAAGCTTGTCATCCGCCGACACTCCGCTGATATTCAAATATCCGAACAACTCACGCTCAAATTCAAAGAGCACACCGCTGCCGATTTCAGCAGACGATACCGGCTGCTGCAAATCTGTCTCAAACGGAAATATCTGCGGATCGGCGGATGGTATGGTATAACATTCACGGTATCCCACGGGTATCCTTTCAAGCGTAGGGCTGAGCGTGTACCATTCACCGTCCGTAGCGACGGCCTCACTCTCAATATATGCCGCAGGCAGACCCGTAAGGTTCATAACGTGCACCTCGAACCTGTGTTCCCCCTTCGATACAGCAACTGATTTTCCTGACGGATACATTGTGTCGTCTATCTTCAGGTAACCTATTCCGGACAGATGCAAGGTCACATTACCCTCCGAAGCAACCGAGCGCTCAGCACGGAAAATTACGTTTCTGTCAACGTCAAACAGGCGCCACATGGGCGGGTAGTCCATCCCGCATTGCTCGCGGCGAGAATGTACTATGTTGGAATGGTATATTTCATAATCACCGTAGTTCCAGATCCAATAGCTATTCATATTTACTCCTCTTCTCCGCCGGAGTGTCGGCGGATGACAATTCTGATTCTATCCACGCCATCAAAAGG
>CAKSEM010000289.1 GCA_934446485.1 uncultured Eubacteriales bacterium
GTGGAACAGCTCAACGAGGTTCTGCGCCGCAACGATCACGTTGTTTCTGAGGATGACGTTGTTAAGCTCAACTCCCTTATCCTCGCTTGTGTACTGTGTGCCCATTGGGCCGTCCTCCACATCGTGGATGTAGCAGTTCTCCACCACGAGGCTCTCGCACGCGCCGTAGCCGCCGATACCGGTTCCGACCGAACCCGTATCTCCGCCGCAATAGCCTGCTTCGCAATTCGTCACAACATCGCCGTTTCTCAAGTCGAGTCCGATGTAGCCCGAATAGAGGAACGCAAGGTTGTCAAAGCGATTCGACTGGCTGTTCGTCAACACACCGTAGACGATATTGCCGTTGCGGCATGCGCGAATAGTTTTGAAGATATCCGCAGGATTGCCGTCCTCACATCTGAGGTACAGCTTTCCCTCTTTGAAATCATGTATGAATTCGAGATTGTTGCGAAGTGCATCATTGGGGTCCTTGCACGTCGTTCCGCCGGAGATGTAGTAGTCACGGCAGTTGCCTGCATGACCTATGTACTTCGTTGTCTTGCCGTCGCCGAACGGATCTTTCGCATCGTTCGGGAAGACCCTGACGCCCATCAGCTCGCCGTCATTGAAGAGCAGCGCGCCGATGTCGCCGTCCTCGCGGGCAAAGTTCTCCTTACCCTCGGGAACATAGTCGTTGACATCGAGAACATATATATCTTCCCACTCAGTCTTCGACCACTCACCGGTGCCGCCGCCGAAGTCGAGACTCATCGTAAAGATCGGCTTCTCGCCCTCGCCGTATGCGCCGTAAGTCACATAGCTTGCCGGCTCGAGGGTAGACATACCGTGATTATAGAATTTTTCAGGGTAGAAGATACTGCCGCGTTCAAAGAACACACCGTCGCCCGGTCTCAGTTTTGAAATCTGGAGCGTTTCGCTGCCGATTTCTCTGTAACTCCAAAGTGCCTGAGGTGATTTCCATGCAGTCTCCGGCGAAAGTCCGTCGTTCGAGTCGTCGCCGTTTATCGACGAGACGTAGTAGACCTTGCCGCCGCTCGCCTTTATGTCCTCCGGCGTCACCGCCGACGGAGAGTTCTTGATCTCCTGTACTCTCTTCCGCATCGCGGCAAGGTAGCCGTCTACCGTGTCGCTCGTTACCTCTTCGTAATTCACATTCGTATAGAGGTAGTAGTTCTCTAAATAGTCCGCCTTGTCCTTCGACTCAAACGCCGCTGCCGCTGCCTCATCCGCGAAGAACGCGATATATCTGATCTTGAAGCGGGCGCCCTCCGGCACCTCTCCCGCAAACGGCTTGAACATGATGTGGAGGTTATCTCCCGCTTTGTTGCTGAAGTGCGTCCCGGGGAAGTTTTCTTCCGCAAGCGCCGTCAGGTCAGCCGTCGCCGTCATGTACCCGGCATCCTCCCCGCCCGGGGTGAGCGCAAGCTCACGCTTCGTGTACGTGCCTTCCATCGCATAGCGGTTGGACGCGTAAGCCGTAAGCTCTCCCGTCTCCTCCGTGCCGTCGTATGCATAGCATATCTTCACGATCGGATGTGATGCAACGTCGAGCCATGCTGCGGTCGCGCTGAAGCCGACCGTATCGCCGGGCTCGTACGACTGCTTCGCCGCACGTGTGTCGGTGTAAGCCGCGAGTGCAGGATAATCTCCGCTCTCGTCAATATCCGTCCCGAATCCGCCCTGTACGTAGTTTCCGCTCCAGTAGAGGTACTTCGCGCCGTAGATCACGCTGCTGTCAGACGCCTTCGGCATATACCCCTGCCAAGTCTTCTCGGTGGCACGGATGAGGTTCCCGATGAGCGTCGCCATC
>CAKSEM010000290.1 GCA_934446485.1 uncultured Eubacteriales bacterium
GTTCGGAAGCACCGTGCGGCTGCCTTGATGAGGTTCGGAAACTGTCGGTTCGAACCGATACATGCCAATGCACACGTCTTGCTCTGAAATTCGAACTTCCCGCATAAAAAACATTGAAATTATTAAACTGATGGTGCCGCCGTGTTGACGGCGGAATGGAGGTCATATGAAAAGAATATTTTGCTTTTTGATTTCGGTAGTGCTGCTTGGAGTTTCTTTGTCGTCCTGCGCTGATGTCAACACTGCAGACAGCGGTGTCGGGCGCGAAATACCGGCTGATACCACGGATTTGCCCATTGAAACCGTGCCGCAGACACTGAATTCGGACGGAGCGGTCGAAACCGCAGAAACTCAGATACCGCAAACCACACAAACTGCAGCTCCCGAGACGGTTGACGTTGGGGGCGAAGCGATATATCGACCGAAGGTATTCATGTATCACCTCATACGTGAGGAAGTGTATGGAATATATGACGGACTCTTTGTCAGACCGTCCGAATTTGACAAACAGCTGTCGATACTTGATGAGCTCGGATATGAGTATCTCTATGCAAATGAATGGCGTATGACATCAAAGCCGTCGGTGATAATCACTTTGGATGACGGCTACAGCGATAACTACACCGAGATGCTGCCGATCCTGCAGAAGCACGGTGCAAAAGCAACGGTATTCGTCGTGACCGACCTTATGGGGCAGGAGAACTATATGACGCGCGATCAGGTACGGGCAATGGCAGAGTCGGGCTGCGTTTCAATACAATCGCACACTGCGCACCATAACTCACTTTCAGGTAGGACGCCGGAAGATCTTCGCGCTGATTTCAAGGAATCGATCGATATACTTGAGTCAATTACCGGACAGAAGATCAGTTCGCTGGCATATCCCGCAGGCGAATATGACGACACAACGATCACAGTTGCTCGTGAATTTTTCAACTTTGCATACACAACGCAATCTCCCGCCAAGGTCACTGAATATGAGTCTTTGACGATTCCGCGATATGCAGTTTATCGCGGATGCACCGAGGCAACGTTCAGAGCCTTCGTTTCTTACTGATCATGCGTCGGCGTATTGAAATCGACAGTTTACAGATGAAATCGGCAGGGAAGACCGTCAATGAAAGTGCTGCAGCACCGAGAAGCGCTTGCCCGGACAGCGGCACGGTTCGGAATACATTGCCGCCGAAGTATATCATGATAAGCTGCACCGTCGCTACAAGCAGCATTATCATGATAAACGGTCGGTTTCCCGAGAGCCCTGCAGTGATCCGCATTCGCTCCGTCCGTGCACAGAACGAATTTGCTATTCCGCAAAAAACAAACAGGGCAAAGAACACCGTCAGATAATAGATCTCATCACCGCCGAAGACGCAGTGCATTCTGTCCGATATCAGATAATATATTGACAGAGCGAGGGTGTATAGCCCTCCGAAGACTATCCGTCCGCACATTTCCCGTGTGAGAATTTTCTCGGCACGGGCAGTGGGCGGGCGTTTCATATACTCCGGAAGCGGTGCTTCTCCGGCAAATGCAAGCGAGCCGAGTGTGTCCATGATTATATTAATCCACAGCATCTGAGTTATGGTTATTGGCGATTCGATTCCGCAAAACGGTGCTATCAGTGATACGCCGACTGCGCATACATTCATTGTAAGTTGAAACAGGATGAACTTTCTTATGCTTCCGAATATGGTTCTGCCGTAAAGGATCGCCCGTGAAATTGAGACAAAATTGTTGTCGGAGATTATTATATCTCCTGCTTCGCGTGCCGCATC
>CAKSEM010000291.1 GCA_934446485.1 uncultured Eubacteriales bacterium
GAATTGCTCTACAAAATTCCTACGCCTAAGCTGCAGCGCAACCGCTTTACCTATCTGCTCAGCTATCTGAAATATTTTATTGCATTGATTTTTCTCCTGCTTTTGCCCTTAGCCTTTTATCATTTCACCGGCAGCGGCGTACCTGCCTTCTGTAAATTTATCTGCCCCGCAGGTACTTTGGAGGCTGCTCTGCCCCTGGCATTTTTCAAGCCGCAGATTCGTGAGCTTTTGGGCCAGCTGTTTATCTGGAAGCTGACACTGTTATGCCTGACTGTGCTGGCAGCCATCTTTATCTACCGCCCCTTCTGCCGCTTCATCTGCCCGTTAGGCGCTATTTACGGACTGTTTAATAAAATCTCCCCCTTTGGCATGAAGGTTAATACTGTAAAGTGCATCAACTGCGACCGTTGTATGGAGCATTGCAAAATGGATTGCCGGCATGTAGGTGACAGCGAATGTATCGCCTGTGGTAAATGCCGCAAAGTCTGCCCGGTAAAAGCAATTTCTCTCGGCAAAAAGTTTTAATTTATATACACCATTTTTCTCTTATTCTTATAAGGAGGTCAACATGAAAAAAATCCTGCTTACCTTATCTATGACTGCACTGCTATTATTTACCGCAGGCTGCAGCTGTCCTTTCTCCGATAAAACAGCCGACAGCAAACCGCAGATGAACACTGCTGCTGCCTCAGCTGCCGAAGCCGCACCCGATTTCAGCTACAAGGAGTTAAGCAGCGGCAAGACCATGCGCCTGAGTGACTTGAAAGGCAAGCCTGTTTTCATCAATTTCTGGGCGACCTGGTGCCCTCCCTGTGTAGGCGAACTGCCGCACATTGAAAAGAAATATGCCGAATATAAAGATAAAATGCATTTTGTTATTCTCAGCGTAGATGATAACGAACAGGATCCTGCTCGTTTCATCCAAAGCAAGGGCTACACCTTCCCCGCTGCCTACGGCGAGCATCAGGCACTCGGACGGGCCTATGGCATTGATGCTATTCCTGCATCCTATATTGTCAGCGCCGACGGACATATAGTTGCACGCATCGTCGGCAGCATGAACGAATCTTCCCTGGATGCCTTCCTGCAGAAGGCCTTCTAAAAAGCTAAAAGCAGTCCCGCAACCTTTTTATAAGATTGCAAGGACTGCTTTTTTTACGCCTTCAGCCAGATGCCGGCCTTATAACCGCGCACACCCAGCATCGCCGCACCAATGCAGAGCACAACATCAGGAATAACCTGCAGAATACCGCAGTACCAGATAACCGCCCACACGGAAATAGGTGCATTGATTATATAATTGGATACTACATAGAACCAAACTAATCCGAACAGATAAACAATGAACATACCGACAAGATTTGCTTCCAACAGGCTACGGAAATTAATTTGCTTAGCCTTGCGCGCCCAGGCACCGTTTACCCATGCCTGCACAATAAAGCCCAGCAGATAACCGAACGTCGGCTGCGCAATATAACCGGGTCCGCCGCCTGACGCAAAAACAGGAATTCCGACCAGGCCCATAACAACATAAGTGCCGACGGCAATCGCGCCCAGACGCGGTCCGAGCAGCAGACCTGCCAGCAAAGTAAACAAAAACTGCAGTGTATAGACATCTGTGCCTACCGGAATTTTAATAAACGTTCCCACAGTAATAAGCGCAATAAACAATGCGCATAAAATCAGTTCCTTCGTACTCAAATGCATATTTTACGCCTCCAAAGCTTCTGTAACCTCTGTTACAGTTCATAGTTTATAGGATACGCCAGTTTT
>CAKSEM010000292.1 GCA_934446485.1 uncultured Eubacteriales bacterium
TTATGAGGATGATCGAAGCATCGCGCATCGTTGCAAGCCGAACCGCTTATCCTCTCCACCTCGGGGTGACCGAGGCGGGGGACAGCTATTCGGGACTTGTAAAAAACACTTGCGGCATTGCAAGCCTTTTAACATCGGGTATCGGCGACACGATCCGAGTATCACTGACTGCCGACCCGGTCGAGGAGGTGCGTGCCGGCAGTGAGATTTTGCGTGCGCTCGGTATGTGGGAGCGAGGCGGAGTAAATATTATATCCTGCCCGACCTGCGGCAGGACTAAGATAGATCTGATCCGTCTTGTGTCAGAACTCAGAGATGCCGTTCACGGAATAGATACACACGGCAGTACGGTAAATGTTGCGGTAATGGGGTGCGTTGTAAACGGTCCCGGAGAAGCCCGGGAAGCCGATTTCGGCATCGCCGGAGGCGACGGCTTCGGTGTGCTGTTCAGGAACGGCGAGCCGGAGGGACGGGTCGCCGAAGAGGATATAATCGACGTGCTCGTGCGGGAAGTGATGAGAACGGTCGGAGATACTGATTGACGGGAGAATGCGCTATGAACGGCGGCGAGAGAAAAACAATGTACGCTTACTTCAAGCACTTTGTGCCTGAAGGATCACAGAGGGAAATATTCGATGCGGCATCTGTCGTTTCGGTTAAGCTCGACCGTGAGCAAAAGATTCTTGAGGTGCGTCTATCCCTCCCGACTCCCGTGCTGAAGAGAGATATATACTCCCTTGAGGATGCGCTTTGCAAGACGTATGAGCTTAACTGCGTGAGGCTTTTGACCTCGTATCCGCCGGATACATTTACACCCGGATACATACCGGAGGCACTTGCGGAGGCGGCGAGAGTCGGCACGGTCATAAACGGTTTTTTCAATGACATATCCACCGAGGTAGACGGTCACCGTATAACGATTACAATACCGTTCTCCGACGGCGGCATCGGACTGCTTGATACTGCGCGGACTGCGGAGGTCATAGGGAATATTCTGCGATCGGAATTCGGAGAGCCGTATACCGTTACCATTGAGAAGAGCTTTGATGCCGAGGAGCGTGAAGCTCAGTTTGCTGGCAGACAGAGCCTTGAACTTCAAAACCGTCGTGCGGAGATCGTCCGTGCGGAGGAGCGGCGCATCGCTGAGGCCGATTCCGCAAATTCTGAGTCTGCGGCTGAGGATGAGCCGAAGCCGAAGCTGAGACGTGTTGCATCCCTGTTTGACGGTGTCGATGAAGCCGTTGTTGACGGCGGGATCGTCACATCGGGAAAGATGCGTTTCGACGCAACGTCTTGTGAGAGCTTGCTCGGACGCGAATTCGTGCCCGAGGGTATAATCCCGATGCGATCGGTAGATGCTCCGGGCAGAGGCATTGTGTTGATCGGTGAGGTGTTTGAGGTAACGGCAAAGGAGACCCGTCGCGGAGACCGTGTGAATATTACGATCGGCCTTACAGATCACGATGCATCAATATATCTCAAAACTACTGCCGATGCCGAATCTGCGTCGGAGGTGACTGACACTTTTGCTGTCGGGAAGTCGTATGTTGTGCGAGGGAATGTCAAGCGCGACAGCTTTGACGGTGAGCTTTTCATGCAGTATATTGATGTCATGTCGGTAAAAAGGCTTCTCCGTGAGGACAATGCCCCCGAAGGTGAGAAGAGAGTAGAGCTTCATCTTCATACGTGCATGTCTGCGATGGACGCTATAACCAAAGCTGACGAGGTCGTAAAGACTGCGGCAAGATGGGGACACGAAGCGGTGGCAATAAC
>CAKSEM010000293.1 GCA_934446485.1 uncultured Eubacteriales bacterium
CCATTCCTTTCCGTGTGACTGTCGGATCAGTTTTATCCGACAATTTTACATTATTATGATATCATTTTTAACGCCCCGCGTCAATTGAATGATCTGCCAATAAATCGAGTGTCGGCTTGTGCACTTTGACCACACAAAGAGCAGCTTTCACAAAAATACGGCGACACGCCGCAGATATCCGCGGCGTGTCGCCGATTTATACGCGTTATGCACCGTATCTCATTATGAACTCATCTTGGCAATAACGGTCAAACTCTATAAACCTCATGCTGAATCCGCCGACACGAACGATAAGATCCTCATGCGCCTCCGGGTGGATCTGCGCATCCTTCATTTCCTCAACCGATGCCGTCGTGATCTGCGCAAGCTGCCCGCCCATCTTGAGGAATGTCTTCATAAGTGACGCTATGTTGCGCCTCATCTCAGGTGTCTTAGTCATCGCGGTCGGTATCAACACGTTGCAGCCGGAGCCTCCGACACCGAGTTTCAGCGGCATCCTGGCAACCGATGAGAGCATCGCCGTAAGCCCGTCACGGTCAGAGCCGGTGCGTGGTCCGATCGTATTGCCGAGCGGATCGCCCTTGTGTCGTCCGTCGGGCAGCGCCCACGTATTCGCGCCGAAGAACACGCCCGCCTCAAGGAGGGAGCAGGCGCCGGTGAACGGCTGTCCGCGCCGTGAAGTATACTTCCCTATCTCGGTCCAGTACATCTCAAGCACACGTGCCGACATCTCATCCGCACCCTCATCGTTGTTGCCGTACTTAGGCACTCCGAGAAGCATTCGGCGGATATCCTCATATCCCTCAAAATCGGCTGCGATCGCACGGTCCAGCTCCTCAAGCGAGATCTTACCTTCATCGTATACGAGTCGCTTCATTGCATAGAGCGAGTCGCCGACCGCACCGTGTCCGGCAGTCTCGATTACCCCGTAATTATACACCGAACCGCCGTCGTCAAGGTTCAGTCCGCGTTCAAGGCACGCTTCGGTCAGCGTCGATTTCACGAGCTTTGAAACGTTGGCGTTCCTAATGTCAACTCCGCGGTTGCAAATATCGATAAACATACGGTTGATAAATACCGTCTCACGAACGAATGCATCCCACAACTCGTCGAACGTGCGGTAATCTGTGATCCCGCCTAGATCAAGTCCGATCTGGTATCCGGTTATGCGGTCGCGTCCGTGGTTCAGCGTATATTCGAATATCTTTGCAAGATTCAGGACTCCGTCCTCGCAGCCGAAGTTGCTCTTGCCGGGTATCTCTACCTCTTGACAGCCGAGGATCGTGTAATCGCGTGCATCCTCAAGGGTCACGCCGTAATCCGTCAGCCCCTCCACAACATTCCAGTCGGATGCAACGGTCGGGTCGGACATACCCTCCGACCACATCGTAACGACGAGGTCAAGCAGCTCCTGCGGTGTGTTGTCGTTGACTCTCACCGACATTCTCGGGTGTGTCTCATGGAGCGTACGGAGCACCTGAAGCGCAAGATATGTAATATCGTTCGTCGCGTCGGTGCCGTCTTCGGGCTTCACTCCGCTGAGCGTCATGTTATGAACGCCGTGCTCCCAGAACTTCATGACGAGCGCTGCGATAAGCTCGCGATCCTCGTCAGTCCCCTTATAAAACGGGAGCATATACTGATCGAATCTTCCCGGTGAAATTGAATGACCGCTTGATTCAATCTGAAGAAGCTGCTGTACAAACCAGAATGACTGACACGCCTCATAAAAGGTGGTTGCACCTTTTGCCGGAACACGAGAACAATTCTCTG
>CAKSEM010000294.1 GCA_934446485.1 uncultured Eubacteriales bacterium
CCCGTATGCTGCATGATCTTCATGAACAGAGGCACGGACACCTATGACCTACTCCTATACGTAATATTCTACACCGCTGCACTGATAGCGTACTTCTCTTACGAGCTCATCACAACGAAAAAGTGGAAAAACCTCATCCGCACACTTCCGGGGCTCGGAGTGGTCGTAATTCTGAACGTACTGCTGTATGCTTCCATGTACGGCCTCTATAGTACACAACTCAATTTCACCCCTGCCCCGGAAGAAATTAAATCGGTATCAATTATGCAAAGTGATTCGTACTCATCGCCGGCATATCAGGTATCCGGTATAATTGAAGAAGAAGTATCGCAGCTGCGTATAACCGACCCAGAAGCACTGAGAGCGGTATCCGACGCTCTGCGCGAAACGGTTGAACACTACCGTTCTGCGGAATCCACGGCACATCCGTACGTACCGTATGAAGACGCATTGGACTTCAACACGCGTTCGAGCATCACTGTATGCATTCGCTCGGGCTTCATTGATAAGTACAGAACTATTCGCGTGTCACGCTCTCAGCTGAATACCATATTCAGTGCGCTGAGACACACGGATGGATATTCGTCAAACGGGATATCGCTGCCGAAACCCGCAAACGGCTCAACGATCGAATTCAACGATGCAAATAATGATTTCACCGCAGCCGAAATGCTCCATCTGTTTGAAACCATGGAGTCCGAATTGAAAAAGGCAGATATCAGCACGTGGTATGACTATATAAATATTCACAGAGACGATGATAACTGCTACATCGATTCACTCAGCTACCGTACAGCCGACGGTGACGGTTCGCGATGGATCAGAGTGCCGTTCAATTCGACTCTCCTCCCCGAAACGACGAATGAATACCTCAAGCTGATCTCACCCGGAGATGCGGATCCGAGCACAGATGAGATCCTCGGTGCCGACGGAAACGACGCCTTCGGCTATTTCTCGATTTCGCTGTATGTACCTTCAAAACCAGGAGGCACAGTACAGTACGCAGGCATGATTCCCATGACCGATGAAGCTGTCGCAGCGGCAATCGAGGCAATCGCCGACGGTACGGCGAATATATCGAAGCCCTTCATCATAGTAAGGCGGTCACTCGATGTTTACGAAACCGTTGCCGCAGACGACACCTCCAAGCCGTACGCACATACGGTCGACCGGGTCTATGCCCTGCCAGTCACATCCGACGGAGCAGAGACACTCAGCGCTCTCGCAGAAAAATAAGCAAAAAGCAAAAAATCGGACCGATATACGGTCCGATTTTTGCTTTTTATGCTTCTGCCTTAGCTTTACCGTAGCATCTGAGCAGCGACAGTATAAACTCTGTCGCTCTCTCGCCCTTCGGCAAGCGGCAGGTAAGCGCCGGGAGCGAGCCGAGCGTTGCTCTGATCCGTGACTGCGGAAAAGCTTTGGCCAGTGCGGACGACGCCGCAGGATCCATCTCTTCGCACACGAACGTAACCGTGCCGTCACGCTCTCCGACCTTCGTTATACCTACGCTCGCGGCAAGCGCACGTATCAGTGCGATCCGGCAGAGATCCACTGCAGGAGCTGCCGGCTCACCGAAGCGGTCGCACAGCTCATCGAGCATATCGTCGTAATCATCTTCGCACGCGATACGTGCGATCTTCTTGTACATCTCCATGCGCTGCGGTGCATACGGAATATACGTCTTTGAGAGGTATGCGTCGGCAGCAACGTCAACCGAGCACTCGCGTGCCTTCTCCTGCT
>CAKSEM010000295.1 GCA_934446485.1 uncultured Eubacteriales bacterium
AGCAGAGGGAGGAGGACGAAACCTTCCGGATGTGGAATCTGGCGTATGCTTTTGAACGCTGGAATTCTCTGTACGATCCGCTGAACAGCTCTCGACGGCCTGTCGTCGGTCTACAAAAAGACACACTTGACTTACGCCGCTTTTCAAAACTCTGTTGCGGAATATGTCAGCCCCGCATTGTGTCAATGTTCTGTCGGAGGATCTCATATGTTAAGATTGACGCGGCGCTTGCAGCCGACAGAGATCCTTTAAAATTGCGTCCGTAATCAAGTCGTACGGTGAGATCCGACATCTCAGTAACGGATGAGGATATTCCGCGTCGCTCCCCTCCGACGATCAACAGCAAGGGAAGTGTCAGGTCGGCGTCAAACGCTGATACGGAGTTGCGTATCCCGGCGCAAATAACGCGGTATCCGCGAAGTTGAAATGTGCGGCAGGCATCGGTCGGATCAGATACATATGACGGGAGCAGCTCTGATGCTCCGGCGGACGAACGGCAAACGACTCCGGCGGCACTCATCCACGAACGCGGAGGTAGTATAACACCGTTTATACCTGCGGCATATGCCGTTCGGAGCGCATAACCGAAATTATACGGATCCTCGATCCCGTCAAGCATGAGATAGAAGCCTCGCTCGGGCAGTGCATCCGGCGTGAGATGAGAAATTGTTCTGTCACTGCATTCCGCAATGATACCGCCGTGCGAGGTGCCGACCGCCATATCGTCAATTACATCTCGGTCGACAGGCTCAATAGAAAATCCGAGCCTTTCCGATACGCGGCGAAGGTAGGCGAGCTCGCGCCGTTTTGAGCTTTCGCGGCTTCGATCGTACAGGACTCTCAACAGGTGTCTGTCGGATCCGGCATCGTGAGCCTTAATTACGGCATCGATTGATGTCATACCTTCAAAGATTACCGAATTCTTGATCCTTGACGCTTCTTTTTTCATCTGAAACTCCGTTTGAACACTCCGTCAGGCAACACCTCTGGCTGCTGTCGGTGCTTACTTTATCAAGATGTGACGAACCCGCCGTAAGGCGGGTCGTTCGGTATTACTTGGGTGCGTTGGCTTTGAGGTAAGCATTGATGAATCCGTCGATCTCGCCGTCCATCACAGCCTGGATATTTCCGTCTTCATAGCCGGTTCTCGTGTCCTTTGCGAGAGTATACGGCATAAAGACATATGAACGTATCTGCGCGCCCCACTCAATATTCGTTTTGACGCCCTTGATATCGTCGATTTTCTCGAGCTTTTCGCGCTGCTTGATCTCCATAAGCTTGGACTTCAGCATCTTGAGTGCAGTTTCTTTATTCTGAAGCTGGCTGCGCTCGGTCTGGCATCCGACAACGATACCTGTCGGGATGTGTGTTATACGTATTGCCGAGTCGGTCTTGTTTATATGCTGACCTCCGGCGCCGCTTGAACGGTGCGCCGTAATTTCAAGGTCCTCATCGCGCAGCTCTATGGTGTTGTCGTCGTCAAATTCCGGCATGACTTCAACCGAGGCAAATGACGTGTGGCGCCTGCCTGATGCATCGAACGGTGAAACTCTGACGAGACGATGGACGCCGTTTTCGCTTTTAAGATAGCCGTAAGCGTTTTCACCTTCAACCGTGATGGTCGCGGATTTGATTCCGGCTTCCTCTCCGTCGAGCCAGTCGATGAGCTTTACGGTATATCCGTGACGCTCTGCCCAACGGGTATACATACGGTATAGCAT
>CAKSEM010000296.1 GCA_934446485.1 uncultured Eubacteriales bacterium
GACGCCGACTGAGGCTCAGTCTTCGCGGAGAGCTGGTCGTTTATCGGGCAGATCTGGTAGTCGGACACCGCCGACGGAGTTTCTGCAGGGATGTATATCGGCTCAGCCGTCGCATCCTTGCATCCGCGGCGATCATACTCAGCCTTTACGTCGGCATAAGAGCGAGCGCTTTCATACGGATAGAGCTCCATGTCCGCAAGGACAACGTCCTCTCGTACCGCCTCAAGAGTGATTGTGTTCGCGCCCTTCTCAAGGTAGAGACGGAGCGGCTCGGAGTAATACCCGTTGGAGTCGGTGAAGACATATTCGCGCCAAACCATATCGACCGACATTTTCGGGGACACATCGTTCCCCTGCGTATCCTTTGCAAAACGCAGCGAACCGTCCTCCTGAACCGTGTAATCATTGACCCACGACTTCTTCATGTGGACGTTTCTCGCCTCGGAGTACGGCACCTTTCCATTCACGGACATAACACGCTCTATAGTGTTCGTCTTCTGCGACATGGGGCAGTAGCTCCAGCGGATCGCATACATACCCGTCTCCGGCACATTTATATTAAATGTAACCTTTCCTGTGTCGCCCGTGCGGATGAGCGTGCCGCTCTTGCCGCTGTAGCTGTCCAGCAGCTCGACCTCCGCCGTGGTTGCATCGCGATCGTAGTCGGAAAGATCGACCTTGACGGCTGACGCAGCATCGGCGGCATCCTTGTGCCGCGCGAGGTATTCATAATACGAGATCGTCGAAAGAACATCGCTGATCGTTGCAAGCGACATACCGGACGACTGAGACGACGCGCCGGTCTGTCCGTCTGCGGTGTCCGCCGCACCGATAGCGGTCGCAAACGCACTGCCTGCCATGAGGGCAGCCAGAACAAGCGAAATCAGCTTCCGACCCTTGGTATTGCTCATGTGTTTCTCCAATCTGCCGGAATCGGTTGTGTTCCCGGCAATTACTTAGCTTTTCATCCGGACAAAAATCGCAAAAGTGCGGCCTGCCGCCGTACATGGCGAGCAGACCTGAAAGCTCTCACGGCTTAAAATCCGGCCTGAAAGTGCATATAACCGCACTTTATTTTTTAGATATAGACATAATACCATATTCATTTGAAAAAGTCAAGCGCCGTCTGCATTATTCGACCCGCGTCGGACAGTGCAAAAGTCGCCGAAAAAGCCGCCTGCGGAACACTTTGGAGAGCGCATCAATGAGCGCCTTCGAGAATGTTTTTTCTCGAGCAGACCCGCACCGATGCAGCTTTGTAAATTACATTTACTTATGCTTGTGACATTTGTCAATATTTATATGTTCAGGACAGTCAAAAACAACAATATACGGTGTTTTCCTCTGTTCTACGACTGATAATGTAATTTATATTTACCTTGCGCCCCTCTTCATGCATGCATTTACATCTCGTTCACACCTTCGACACACCGCCTTTCGTTGTGCATCTTGCACAAATTTCAGGGTCAAATTTCTACACATATACAAGGTGCACAATCACACGGCGAAGCGCACGCCAATCAAGATTTATCGCCGCACTTGTCAAAATCAGGTTGACAAACTTATCGTCATTACTTATAATATAAGCGTACTGTTGGCAGTCACCGTCGCATCCGTCGGATTGCGCATCGTCACCGAGCGGCTCTGCTTCAGGACACTTAATACATTCTATTTAACTGAAAGGCTTGGTAATACCCATATGTACTACATTGGTG
>CAKSEM010000297.1 GCA_934446485.1 uncultured Eubacteriales bacterium
GTGGGAACAATAGGGCTCGAACCTATGACCCTCTGCTTGTAAGGCAGATGCTCTCCCAGCTGAGCTATGCTCCCGTATACGCCGACACCTCTTTGTGTCTCGCGACGTTTTGTATTATACCATACCCTGACCGCCTTGTCAATAACTTTTTTCGTTTTTTCCGAACTTTTTATTTTGATATTTCATATCGACGGTCATTGACAGTAATTTATCTCTGTGATATCATATTTTCTAAGCACATAAGCCGCACTTTGGAGGTGTCAACCCATATGGAGACAGGAACGGACTTTGCACCGCGCACCGATGAGAAAGCTCTGAGACGGGTGATCCTTGAGCTTGCCGACGAATTTGACAAAATATGCAAGCAGCACGGACTCCGTTACATGCTCTTTGCAGGCTCCGCTCTCGGTGCCGTCCGGCACGGCGGGTTCATCCCGTGGGACGATGACTTTGATGTGATCATGCCTCGTGAGGACTATGAGCGATTTCTAAACGTCGCTCCGTCCGAGCTCAATCCGTCGCGATACTTTCTCCAGTGCGAGTTCAGCGAACACTGGCCCATGACATACAGCAAGCTGCGTCGATGCGGCACCGCATATATTGAAAAGTTCACACCGAAGGATCCACTCATTCATCAAGGAATATTTATTGATATTTTCCCGCTTGACCGTCTCGGACGCACACCGCTCATGCGCGCTGCGCAGTACGCAGCCGCACGCGTCGTAACCGCCTCCGCACTGTACCGCCGCGGATATGCGACGGATTCCCTCACACGGCGAGCAGCGATGCGGCTGTGTCGCCGCATCCCACAGAGTCCGCTCATAAGGCTTGTGCGCGGCGGATCCGTCTGCGGCAAATCACGCATGGTCCACACGTTCTTCGCAGCAAAAGCCAGATATCACCGAACATCATACCCTGCCGAATGGTTCGAAGGCAAGCGCACGTGTCTGTTTGAAGGGCGTGAATATCCGATCCCGAAAGAGATCGAGCGGATGCTGGAGCGCATATACGGCGACTACATGACCCCGCCGCCCCCGGCAGAGCAGACAGCCGATCGGCACGCCGTCATCATCGATGCCGACCGACCGTACACCGAATATCTTGAACTTCAGCAAAAGCTGTTCCGACCGAACCGCAAAAAATAGAGCATAGCCGCCGACTTTGTCGGCGGCTATGCTCTGTAACGGCGCGATATCGGCAAAATCAAAATCCGTCCGTAGTCTCCTTTGCCCCACAGGCACAGTTGCGGCGGAAACTGCCTCTCACCTCTCATGCGTATCGCCTCTCATATGTAAACATACACCGAGCAGACGCGAATCAAATGTCTTGCAGCAGTTTCGCACAGCAAAAGAAGTTTTCCCAATCGCCATTCGGCGACAACCACGTTTGCACAAGAGAATCACCTCTCCGACGAAACCGCTGATCGGCAGGAGCCTCTTCGTAACCGTCTGAAAATCAGGCGGTTTAATTTATACTAAAAACGACGCCGCAGAGTATTCCGCGGCGCCGTTCTCACTCAGTGAAGCACACCCGTATTTCGCTCAGCCTCGGTGAGATATCCTTTGTAGTAATAGAATTTTGTTCCCATCTCTATTCCAAACACCTGCAGACCTGCCAAGGTACGCTCATTGTAGTCGTACATCTGCCGACCGACCGTCATCGGGCGACCGAGATCGCTGCGTGTATAATAGCACTGATC
>CAKSEM010000298.1 GCA_934446485.1 uncultured Eubacteriales bacterium
CGGAACGCTCGTGTATGTACTGTTCACCAGAGCGATCAGCCCCGTTTTCCTCGGCTCATCATTCGCATTCATCGGCTCAATGGCAGCAGCATTTGCCGGTGCCAAATCCATCGAAGCGGGATATGCCGGACTCATAATCGGTGCGGTTTTTGCAGGTCTCGTCTACGTTTTGATCGCACTCATCGTAAAGCTTGTCGGTGTCAAGTGGATCGACCGTCTGATGCCGAAGCAGGTGATCGGACCTACAGTCGCTATCATCGGTCTCTCTCTCGCCTCCAATGCTGTCGGTGATCTCCAGACGGGCGGCTTCAAGGTTAACGGTGTCTCGACGGCTAACGTGTATGTCGCGATTCTCTGCGGACTCATAGCTCTCTTCGTCACGATGATCTGCTCGGTCTTCGGCAAGAAGATGGCACGTCTTATCCCGTTCGTTATCGGAATCCTCTCCGGATACGCCGTCGCTGCAATATTCACGGTGATCGGCATCAACACCGGCAATGACGCTCTCCGCGTAATCGACTTCAGCGTGTTCAACGGCATCAGCGTATTCGCTCTTCCCGACTTCACATTCATTGAAGCTATGAAAGGTGTGCGCGAGGTGGACGGAGCTTACCTTGTTTCACTTGCACTGGCATACGTTCCCGTCGCATTCGTCGTATTTGCCGAGCACATAGCTGACCACAAGAACATATCCTCAATAATCGAAAAGGATCTCCTTGAAGAACCCGGTCTCCACAGAACGCTTCTCGGCGACGGCGTCGGATCCATGGCCGGCGCATTCTTCGGCGGCTGCCCTAACACCACGTACGGTGAGTCCATCGCCTGCGTCGCTATCACTGGCAATGCATCGGTATACACCATCATCGCAGCATCTTTACTCGCAATACTGATAGCTTTCATCTCACCCTTCGTCGCATTCGTAAATTCCATTCCCTCATGCGTGATGGGCGGTATCTGCATGGCACTGTACGGATTCATCGCGGTCAGCGGTCTGAAGATGGTTCAGAAGGTCGATCTTGAAGACAACAGCAACCTCTTCACGGTCTCCGTGATCCTCATTACGGGGATCGGCGGACTGACTCTCCAGTTCGCCCTCTTCGGTAGACCGGTGGAGATAACATCTGTAGCTTGCGCCCTTATCCTCGGCATTATCACAAACATCGTTCTGAAGAAAAGAAATAAGTCAGAGAACGCCTGACACAGCAAAACATCAAATCAAAGAAAAACCGGCCGGGCCGATGCTCAGCCGGTTTTTCAAGTCGGTGCATAACCCACCGACGTCGGCCATATGATCAAATATATGAGAAAGGCTCGGTAAGTATAATGAAAGACACGGTAAAACGGCTCCTCCACAGATATTTCATACAGGCGATGGGTGCTATGGCGCAAGGGCTATTCGCTTCCCTTCTGATCGGAACGATATTCAAAGCGCTCGGTATGATACCGCACCTTGAATTCCTCGCAACGATCGGAGGCTACGCCCAGGCGATGGCAGGTCCGGCCATGGCGGCAGCCATCGCATACTCTCTCGAGGGACATCCGCTCGTTATCTTTTCTGCCGCAGCAGTCGGTCAGGCAGCAAATGCGCTCGGCGGTGCCGGAGGCCCGCTCGCGGTCTTCTTTATCGCAATAGTTGCAGTTGAAATCGGAATGCTCGTATCGAAGAAAACGAAGGTTGATATCATCGTTACCC
>CAKSEM010000299.1 GCA_934446485.1 uncultured Eubacteriales bacterium
GAGTTGCGCTCGTACTTCATAACTCCGCTCGGATACATATTCTGCGCGGTATTCCTCGCCGTCTCCGGTTTCATCTTCGGAATAACGACGGTCCACTCCGGAACGACGGACATCTCCGGATACTTCGGCATCATGATATTCGGATACATCGTACTCCTGCCGCTCCTCACGATGAAATCCTTCGCGGAGGAGCGCCGCATGAGGACCGATCAGCTTCTCATGACCTCCCCTGTTTCGATCACATCGGTCATTATGGCAAAATTTCTCGCATCCTACACGGTATTTGCGGGAACGGTACTCGTAAGTGCCCTATATCTGATACCGCTCTCACGCTTCGGAGAAGTAAATATTGCCCGCAGCGCCGGGTGCCTCATTGCGATGCTTCTCATAGGGCTTGTGTTCATTTCCGTCGGAATCTTTGTATCATCACTTACCGAAAGCCAGGTTACGGCTGCCGTCGGAACGATGGCCATACTGCTCGTTACGGTATCGGCATCCCTTTTCAACGGTCTGATCGACTCATACGCCGTTAGGAGCATTCTCTCGTGGATATCCGTATATTCACGGTATATAAACTTTACCTACGGTATATTCGACATATCCGCAACACTTTATTACCTGTCGCTCACAGCCGTGTTTCTGTTTCTCACGGTGCGCGTGCATGAGCGCCGCAGATGGGCGTGAGAGGAGGCACCGGCATGAATAACAGCAAAATCACACGCAGCCGCCGATTCAAATACAGTTCCGGCGCGGCACTGTTCAGCGCACTCTTCGTAGCCGTGGTTATCGTTGCAAATGCGATCTTCAGCGCACTTGCAGCTAAGTACTCATGGTATGTCGATATGACCGGAGAAAACGTATTCACACTCTCGGATGAAGCTAAGGAGTATATCTCCGACGTTAAGTCTGAGCTTGGAATATACTTTGCCGCCGAACCGGATCAGCTCATGGCTGACAGCAGTATGCGGTATATCTATACTACGGCGACTCAGCTCGAACGCGACTTTCCGAATATCAGCGTCGAGTGTCACGATGTCGTTCGCGATCCCGCATTCTTTGAGCCTTACTACAACACAAAGGGAACCGACATTACCTCGTCCTCCGTCGTTCTGGTCAGCGGCACGGAATCCATCGTATTCAAAAGCGACGCCTTCTTCACATTTAACGATGACGGCAAAATGTGGGCTTACAACGGTGAGTACCGCTTCATATCCGGCATCATGCAGCTTACCCAGTCGGAAACTCCGATAGTCTATTTCACTACGGGGCACGGTGAAGACACGGACAGCGCATCGACGCTTGCAAATCTGTTCTATGACTGCGGATTTGAAGTCAAAAATATCGATCTCTCGCAGGAGGATATCGACGGAGACGCACGTGCCATAGTTATCTTTAACCCCAAGTACGACTTTATGGGATATGAGGCTGAATCTGAAACCTCAAATGAAATTGCAAAGATCGACAGCTTTCTTGACGATCAGAACGGGCTCATCGTGTTCGGCGATCCCGAATACGCGGGAGGGCTCCAGAACCTGTCCGAATTTCTCGAAGAATGGGGCATCTCCTTCGGAGGCGGCACCCATATCAAGGACTCCGCCCACTCATTGTCCGTAGACGGACTCTCGATCGTGGCGCAGTACGGCAATGACGAGACTCTCGGCGCATCGTTCTATTCGGAGCTCAAAAAC
>CAKSEM010000300.1 GCA_934446485.1 uncultured Eubacteriales bacterium
GAATATAAGCAGGCAAAGGAACTGATTGAGTCACAAAAAAATATGTATGACATACAGTCTGATGCTTTAATTGAAAAATTAGAAGCGCTGGAGAAGCAAAAGCGCAGGCTCGAAAATCAAGTTGAGCAAAAAACAAAGGCTGTTTCGGAAAAGTACGATATTTCCGTTTCTCAAGTGAAAAGGGGACTTAACTATAACTACTGTAACAAATTTATGAATGGACCAGTGAATGGACCAGAATCAATCCTTCTCGACATAGCGATAGCGTGTGATCGCAAGGTAAAAAAATTGCGAGAAGCTGAGCGGCGTGGTTATTCGGAAGCCAAGAAGGTTTACGAGGAAAAGATTGGTAAACTAAAAAAGGAATTGGAAGAATTGAAGAGGAAAGGCTCGGCAGAAATCCAGGAAATGTCCGATATGATTATCGAAATTCTCGATGCGATTGCAGACGAGCAGATGAAGATTGCAGAGCTGGAGATTCTTCTGTAAGGGAGTGTCAATATGCGCAGTGAGGACTTTAAGCGCAGAAAAAATGAAACACTGAACCATCTTAACAATACTATTGATGGATTGGATCGAGGATATGCCGAGGCAGGTCGCGTCAGCAATGTTGTAGAGAACACGAGACAGATACTCGATGATCTGGATGAGCGTTTCCGCAAACAAACGGGACTGACAGGAACAGATGTAGTATTCCTGTTTCTGGCAACGGGCTTGCAAATTGCGCGTCAATACTTACTTTCCAACGAAAAGGGTCGTATTAGTGCATCACAGGGAGATCAGTTAGTTGATAGCGCGTTTTCATTGGCACCCCCAACGTGGCAAGACGTTCTTACCCAGAGCGTTCCCTATGATGCAATTGCAACGGGAAGTCATGTGAAAGATACGGGAATGGGAGGTGCCACGCATCGGTATCGAACCCTTGGGCACGATCCAATCCTGGGATGGATTTTCGGTACCGCAAATATCATGACGAACTCCTTGACAACAACAAGTTTTGAAACCTATCAAGTGAAAAACATGAAAATGATTCGGCACTATCCTATGGGTGTTGCCGGCATGCTGGACCGTGCAGTTTCCTACTCTGTGCATGACCCTAAACTACTGGCGGTGTCGGTGGCTCGACAAGCGATTCATTTTGGCAGTGACTACTTTACGAAACAGGGCCTTCCGGTGCCTCTCATCGCGACGGTCAATAATGACTTGGCCAAAAATATGATTTCTAAATGGCACATCGATATGCTTAGCATCACAAGAGGGGCCGCGTTATCAAGCCTGATCAATATGCTGATTGCAGCCATACATGGGTTGTTCTGTACAGAGACAACAGAAATGGAGCAAAAGCTGTACCAAGTAAGAACGAAGAAAATATTGGCGTATTCTAATGCCATTGCGAC
The DNA here is from genome assembly GCA_934446485.1 of uncultured Eubacteriales bacterium. GTDB lineage: Bacteria > Bacillota > Clostridia > Oscillospirales > CAG-272 > RUG11130. The sequence goes on from CAKSEM010000300.1 coordinate 1,398, forward strand.
ATCGAGCAATGTTGCTGTTGTAGCAATCACGAAGAATGTGAAAAAACTTGATGTCGGTGGTGCAATGGTAACGATTTACCAGTTGATCACCAGTAAAAAGTTCATACAAGAAGTCAAGGAAGAGTTTATCTACGGAAGCTATGAAAAGATGATTATGGGAAGTTAAGCGAAAAAGGAAGGATGAATTACTTTATTCCGGTAGGATCAGGACCAGCATTTGCTGTTGTTATCCCTCTTGAAAATAGTGAAGGATTTTGCTAGAATTATCATAGAATAATTTAGGGA
>CAKSEM010000301.1 GCA_934446485.1 uncultured Eubacteriales bacterium
ATATTGTTCGTCTCACGGGTATTACGGATGAAATGGTGGCTGCAGCGCCGACGATAGCCGAGGTGCTGCCGCGATTCTTTGAATTTTGCGGTGATCGGATGCTCGTTGCACACAATGCCGCATTTGATACGGGCTTTATACGTCATGCTGCGGAGGAATGCGGAATTCCGTTCACAAACCCGTTCCTCGATACCGTGGCTATGTCGCATTACGTGAATCCCACGGCGAAGAACCATAAGCTCGACACTCTTGCCGAACTGTACGGGCTCGGCGACTTTGATCACCACCGCGCCGTAGCGGATGCGGAGATGCTCTCGCTGATATTTGATCGCATGGCGACCCGACTCAAGGAGGAGGGGATCCCCGACATATCCCGCATGAACTATGTGATGAGCGAGAGGGCGGATCCTCTGAAGCTCCGAACATATCACCAGATCATTCTCGTGAAAAATGCGGTTGGTCTGAAAAATCTGTACCGACTCGTGTCGGACTCATACCTGAAATATTATCGCCGTAATCCGCGAATTCCGAAATCGCGTCTGTCTGAACTGCGCGAGGGGCTTATCATCGGCTCGGCTTGCGAGGCGGGCGAGCTGTTCCGTGCCATTCTGGACGGCAGACCCGACGACGAGATACGTGAGATCGCATCTTTTTACGACTACCTTGAGATACAGCCGATATCCAATAACAGCTTTCTCATCGCCGAGGGAAAGGTTGCGGATGAGGACGGGCTGCGCGACTTGAACCGCCGCATAGTCGAACTCGGACGTGAGATCGGCAGACCGGTAGTTGCAACGTGCGATGCGCACTACCTCAATCCGGAGGACGAGATATACCGCCGTATACTTCTCACAGGTATGAAGTTTAAGGAAGCTGACCGCGAGACGAAGCTCTATTACCGCACAACGGAAGAGATGCTGCAGGAGTTTGACTATCTCGGAGAGGAGACTGCTCACGAGGTGGTCATAGACAACCCCCGTAAAATTGCCTCGGAGATTGAGGTGGTGCGCCCGATACCTGAGGGAAACTACCCACCGCACATCGACGGTGCTGAGGAAGAGCTGACCGAGAAGTGCCATGCTCTGGCGCGTGAGATGTACGGTGATCCTCTGCCGACGGAGGTCAGTTCAAGACTTGAGCGCGAGCTTGAATCGATAATCAAGAACGGCTTTGCCATCATGTACATAATAGCCAGAAAGCTCGTGGAAAACAGCGAGGAGAAAGGCTATCAGGTCGGCTCACGCGGATCCGTCGGCTCGTCATTCGCCGCAACCATGGCGGGAATCACCAAGGTGAATCCGCTCCCGCCGCATTACAGGTGCCTGAAGTGCAGATATTCCGATTTTACTTCGTTCAAGGAAGAACAACCCGAGGTGCGTTCGGGATTTGACCTGCTGCCGAAGAAATGCCCGGTGTGCGGAGAGGAGCTTTACCGTGACGGACACGATATCCCGTTTGAGACGTTCCTCGGCTTTTACGGAGACAAGACGCCCGATATTGACTTAAACTTTTCCGGAGACGTTCAGGCTGATGCACATAAGTTTACCGAGGTGCTATTCGGAAAGGGAAAGGCGTTCAAAGCGGGAACCATCGGCACACTCGCGTCAAAGACGGCGTTCGGGTTTACGGCACGATATCTTGAGGACCGCGGTATATCGGTGAACCGCGCCGAGATGCAG
>CAKSEM010000302.1 GCA_934446485.1 uncultured Eubacteriales bacterium
CCTTACCGTATATTCCGTATCGGTAACAGCATATCCGACAGAATCCGTCCCTACATCGAGTCCAAGATAATATTCTCTGTTTTCCATGTTGACAACCTCCGTCATTTGCGTTATAATACCTAAGGATGAGTATTCATCCGAAAAATTACACTACGAGTTCAAATAAAAAGCTTTTCAACTCGTCGGGATGCACCGACAGCACAGCGTGTGCCCAAAAGACCTCTTCGGAGGTCTTTTTGCTTTTACCGCGCAATGTAACGCCTATATCGGTGATCATCGCCAACCGACTAAAGTATATAGTTTTGCTCGATCGCCGTTTTTTCGCGCCCTCACGATTTACATTAATAATAGTATACACCATAATTTTCCGAAAATCAACATTTGTATGAATATTGGGATTTTTGTCAATCGATCGCGAATCCGTGCAAGCAACACAGCTTCGTTGGTATTGTACCGACACAAAAATCCACCATCTGAAACAGGGTGGATTTTTTGAAACATATCCGTCTCATTTTCCGCTGAATACGGGGAAATAGCTGTACTCTCCGTAATCCTTGAAAACAACCGAATCGAGGAGCGACATGTCCTCCTCAGCAATATCAAAATGAATTTCCGAATTTTCGCGAATGTGCTCACGCGACGCAGCCTTCGGCAGAGCTATCAGTCCGTGCTCGGTTATATATCTGATGCAGAGCTGTGCTGTCGATACACCGTACCGCTCCGCTGTTTCACACAGGGTTCCGTTCTTCAATGCTTCTCCGTGTGCGATAGGTGAATATGCCTCAACGGCAATTCCGCGTTCTGTACAGTAGCGGATCACGTCATACGGCATATTGCCTACGTGGGCAAGAACCTGATTGACCGCAGGATTTATCCTGCAGTGAGGAAGCAGCGCATCGAGATCGTCACAAAGAAAGTTCGATACCCCGATCGCCCGCAGTTTTCCTGCGTAATGCGCATCCTCAAGCGCACGCCACACTTCACGGTTCTCCTCGAAATAGCGCTTCTCGCCGCGCCATTCATTCCACGGCTGCGGACTGTGAATTATCATCATATCAAGGTAGTCGAGCTCCATACGGTCGAGCGTCTCATCGATAGATGCGGCACATGACGCATATGTTTTGTGCTCAGCGGCAACCTTGCTCGTTACAAACACTTCTCTGCGGTCGATCCCGCTCGATCTGATGCCATCCCCGACACCGCGCTCATTGCCGTACGCCTGCGCCGTGTCGATATGTCTGTAACCGAGCTCAAGTGCACATCTCACGGCTTCGGACGCATCCGCATCCTCTATACACCATGTGCCGAAGCCGAGCGTCGGTATCTTCACTCCGCAGTTAAGGAGCACGCTTTCATCGCCGTGCATCGAAGCCGCGCCGCGCGTCATGCGAGCACCTCACGTACCCACTCATCAAGAGCTCTGTCGGACATCCCGTTCACGACCTTGCCCGTCTTCCAATCGGCATCGGGGCAAACCCCGCGCAGCACCTCGAGAGTGCGCCCCATTCCGCTTCCGCCGGAGGTTGCAAACGGTATCACCGTCTTACCAGAAAAGTCGTAGCTTTCAAGGAAAGTGTCGATTATCGTCGGAGCAACGTACCACCATATAGGAAATCCCACAAACACAGTGTCGTACTCCTCCATATTCGGGAATCTGTCAGCAATCGCGGGT
>CAKSEM010000303.1 GCA_934446485.1 uncultured Eubacteriales bacterium
CCGTTCCCCCGAGAGCGGCGGACGCAGCCGCTCCTCCGGAGAATTCGATCACTGCTGCGAGGACTGCCGACAGTGCTTCAAATTTTGAGGGTATCAGAAGTCCGACAATCTCACAAAGCACTTTTGCCATCACGATCGAGCCGGTGATGCCGACACATGTGACAGCCGAATCCGATATTGCACGGGATAGGTCAGCGACCGCTCTGTTGCGGCTTTTCGGTGACTGTCCGACATCGCGGTCACCTTTCTCTCGTATTACGGTTTGTCCGTCGGAGAAATCGTTATCCTGCGGGATCGTTTTTTCTTCGTTCGGTCTTCGCATTATGATTCCGAGTGCTATCCCGAAGACAACTTGCGACAAATATACCGTCAAGCCGAAGGTGCGGTTTGCCCACAGTACAGCACCGACATACGAGATCGGGAAAGCGGGTCCCGTGTTGTGAGAGAGCGCGAGCAGTCGGGCTCCGTCGTTGCGTGATACCGAACCTCTGTGTCGCAGTGCCGACGTGCACATCGCGCCGACGGGAAATCCGCTGAGCATACCGAGAAGAATCGGCATTGCTGCTTCTCCGGGCAGACGAAATATCCGTTCAGTGAGCCGTCGAATCGACATAGGTACTGCCATCCCCGTAAGGAGCCGACCCAGAACCATAAAAGGAAAGAGTGCCGGTATGACCTTCAATACGGCACAACGCATTCCGGAAAGTGATGCGTCAGTTGCCGTATCACTTTTCAGTAAGAGTGTGGCAAACAACAGTAATATCGTCAGAATTGCTGCACGCTCTCGCCATGTCAGCTTATGCATATGTATTTATCCTCCGGGTTCCACATATTAATTAGGGAAAGCACCGACGGAGCCTTGCCCCGGTACTTATTGATATGTTGTTTGGAGTTGATTCTTGCATATGAAGAAGAGATGGCATACGAGATTTGCCGAGCATCTTGCACGCAGCGCGGAATTTCCGGTGGAGTGCTGCGGGGCGACGCCCGTCATAGAGATCCGCGGCGGAGATGAGGTGACGGTGACGGGATGCCGCCGGATCGTAGGATACACTGGAGAGACAGTATCAATAGACGGCGGAAGTGCGATGATTGAAATATGCGGCAGCGGGCTCGTAATGTCTGATTTTACATCGGGATGCGTTTCGGTTCGTGGGAAGGTTACCGATGTGCATGTGGGGACATCGTGCGGAGGTGCATCATGATCCGCGGTGTATTCGATCTGTTCGTCGGTACATATGACGTGGCGACGGATGCGGAGAAATGCGAGGCCGCGGCAGATATACTGCTCAGAGAGGGCGTTACCGTGATCTCTGCCCGAACGGACGGGAACGGCAGATACATATTTCGGGTCACATGCCCCGCGTGGCGAAGGTTAGCGCCTCTATTTGAACACGAGGGTGTTAAGTGTGAGGTGTCGCCGCCACGCGGGCTGCCGCGCGGTATAAAGTTCCTTATCGGCCGTCCGGGGATAGCCGTCGGGATCGTCTTGTCGCTCGCTGTGATGTGGCTTTCCGGAAGAGTCGTATGGAGCTTTGAGATTTCCGGGAACGGAGATGTGCCGGAGGATCGGATACTCTATGTGTTGGAAGATCTCGGATTTACGTACGGCACGTACATTCCGTCCGTGGATTTTGACCGTCTGCACGCCGATTTCTTGGCACGTGAGCAC
>CAKSEM010000304.1 GCA_934446485.1 uncultured Eubacteriales bacterium
CCTTCATGTTGTGCGTGACCATCATTGCGGTCAAGCCTTCCTCAGCAATAATCTTCTCAGAGAGAGACAGAACCTTTGCAGCAGTCTTCGGATCGAGCGCCGCCGTATGCTCATCGAGAAGAAGAATCTTCGGACGCTTCATCGTTGCCATGAGCAGCGTGATCGCCTGCCGCTGACCGCCCGACAGAAGACCGACCTTCGTCGAGAGACGGTCCTCAAGTCCGAGGTCTAACTCCCGCAGCTGCTTCTTATACTCATCGCGGTCGCGGCTGCGTATAGCCCAACGGAAACCGCGACGGCCTCCGCGCTTCATGGCAAGCGCCATATTCTCTTCGATCCACATATCCGCCGCCGTGCCGGTCATCGGATCCTGAAACACTCGGCCTATGAACTTTGCCCTCTTATATTCGGGAAGGCGCGTTATATCCGTCCCGTCGATGAGGATATCTCCTCTATCTACGTAAAATGCCCCTGCAACCGCATTGAGCATCGTCGATTTTCCGGCGCCGTTTCCGCCGATCACCGTTACGAAATCTCCGTCATTCAAGGTCAGCGACAAATCATCGAGTGCGACCTTCTCATTGACGGTTCCGGCATTGAACACCTTAGTTATATGTTTAAGCTCAAGCACCGATCCCATCCTCCTTGTCATTCGGGATGCTCTGCATACGCTTCTTCGAGAAGTATTTCTTTTTCCAGTGCGGAACCGCAAGGAACACCGCCACAACGAGCGCCGAGAGCATCTTCAGAAGATCCGTGTCGATCTTCATGCAGATGACGGTCTGATATACTATATAGTAAATGATACCGCCGACTATGACACTGAAAAGGCGCACAATAAAGTTCTTGGATATGCGTGAGAATATCGCCTCTCCGATAATTATGGCAGCAAGCCCGATAACTATCGCACCGCGGCCGTCATTTATATCTGCCTTTCCGGAATACTGTGCAAGGAGCGCACCCGAAAGCGCCACAATACCGTTGGATATTGCAAGTCCTATTATCTTGTTGCGCTCGGTGTTTATACCCTGGGCACGGCTCATCTTTACGTTGCAGCCGGTCGCACGGAGCGACGCGCCGTACTCGGTCCCGAAGAACCAGTAGAGGAGCCCGATGAGTGCGATACTGAAGATCGCCAGCACGGCTATCGCCTGCGGACGCTTCAGCGATGTTACAATGAGGTCGTAGTTGCGTGCGGGCAGTGCCTGATTTGCCTTACCCATGATCTTCAGGTTTACAGACCACAGAGTGAGCTGCGTCAGAATACCTGCGAGGATCGGCTGTATTCCCATGAATGTAAGGAAGATACCGGTCAGAGCTCCGGCAGCCATTCCGGCAAGAGTTGCTATGAGCATTGCAAGCCACACAGGGACGCCTTTCGTTATCAGCATGGCGCAGACCGCCATGCCGGTGCATATTGAACCGTCAACCGTCAGGTCGGCGATGTCGAGCACCTTAAAGGTTATGTAGACGCCTATCGCCATGATACCCCATATCATGCCCTGCGCTACAGCTCCCGGCATCGCCGAAAGCCACGTATTGAACCATGCTAACATTTACGTATTGTGTCCTTTCTCCCGTCGGAGCGGGAAGCAACTGACGAAAGAACTAAAACGGAGTGCCGTTTTAGTTCTTTCGGAATCGATAAAATTCTGTATTTTATAAGGTGGG
>CAKSEM010000305.1 GCA_934446485.1 uncultured Eubacteriales bacterium
CTCCGGCAGATGAGGGATCCACGACCGCGCGGTCAACTGTAACGATGCCGCAAACCTCGGACAGCATGTCCTCAGTTACGGCACCCGGACGCAGGATCCGGCACGCGTCTCCGACGATCGTAACAACCGTTGATTCCACCCCTATCTCACAAGGCCCGCCGTCAATGATCATATCGCATCTGCCGTCAAGGTCATTGAGCACATGCTGTGCAGTCGTCGGAGACGGGCTGCCTGAGCGATTGGCGCTCGGTGCCGCAATAGGAACTCCGGATGCACTTATCAGAGCCCTTGCCGTCGGGTTCGATGGGTTTCTGACTGCGACGGTGCGAAGACCGCCGGAAACCTCATCGGGTATAACATCCCGTTTCGGCATGATGACTGTAATCGGTCCCGGCATAAAATGTTCGGCGATTTTGTAATATGCCTCAGACGTATATGCTATTTCATCCGCGTCATGAACATCGGCTATATGCACGATGAGCGGATTGTCTGACGGACGACCCTTAGCTGCATATATTTTAGACGCTGCCGACTTTGACAGTGCCGATGCACCGAGCCCGTACACGGTCTCGGTAGGAAACGCGACGAGCCCCTCGTTTCGTATTATCTCCCCCGCACGTTTTATTGCGGCAAGATCGCCGTCTCCGCCGGTGAGGCTGTAATATTCAGTATGCAAATTATCTCCTAACCGATCACTCTGTCCCGCCTGATCTCAGCTTTGCAGCCGCATCTGCCGTGGCAAGCGCATCTATCATTTCATCGAGATCTCCGTTCAGAAAGGAATCGAGCGAATACAGCGTCAGTCCGATCCGGTGATCGGTTATCCGTCCCTGATGGTAGTTGTAGGTACGGATACGCTCGCTGCGATCACCCGTTCCAACCTGTGAGCGGCGTTCGGATGCAATACGTTCGTTCTGTTCACGCAGCTTCATATCATAAAGCTTGGCACGCAGGAGCTTCATTGCGCGGTCGCGGTTCTTGAACTGACTGCGCTCATCCTGACACTCGATCACGATCCCTGACGGACGGTGAATGAGTCTTATTGCAGACTCGGTCTTGTTTATGTGCTGGCCTCCCGCACCGCTCGACTTTATTGTTTCGATCTCAAGATCGGCGGGGTTTATCTCCACCTCAACATCCTCGACCTCGGGAAGCACCGCCACCGTTGCAGTTGATGTATGTATCCTTCCCGCAGTCTCGGTATCAGGCACACGCTGCACACGGTGCACTCCGACTTCGTATTTGAAGCGTGAATAAGCTCCGTCGCCGGATACAGTAAATGTTATCTCGCGATATCCTCCGAGCCCCGTTTCATTTGCGCTGACAAGCTCGGTTCTGTAGTGCTTTGAATCGGCGTACATCGAATACATACGGTAAAGAACACCGGCAAAGAGCGCCGCCTCATCGCCTCCGGCTCCCGCGCGAATCTCAACGACGACGTTTTTATCGTCCATCGGATCTCGCGGTATGAGGAGGAGCTTCAATTCACCCTCCAGCTGCGCCGCGTGCGCTTTTGAGATACGCAGTTCATCAGAGGCAAGCTGGCGCAGTTCCGCATCTTCCGATTCGGAAACGATCTCGGCAGCTTCATCGGCATCGCGCATTGCTCCGCGATACTCACGGTACTTTTCAACCACCGGTCTGAGATGAGTATACTCCTTCATGAC
>CAKSEM010000306.1 GCA_934446485.1 uncultured Eubacteriales bacterium
GGATTGAAATTTCCTGTTGGTATCTCTAATTTCGCCAAAATTCGCGATGAAGGATATTACTATATAGACAAAACAAACCTCATAACCGAAATACTCGAATCTAGTATCGCTGAGGTAACATTAATTACTCGCCCAAGACGCTTCGGAAAAACCCTAGGTATGAGTATGCTGGCAGATTTTTTCGATGTCCGCAGGGACAGCAGCAAGCATTTTGACGGCTTAGCTATTGCTAAGCATACTCAGATTTGTAATCAATGGATGAACCAATATCCCACCATCTTCGTTTCGCTAAAAGATGTTGATGGCATTTCCTTTCAGGATGCCTGCGCTCAGCTTTCGCTGCAATTTGCTGACTTATATAAGGAATATGCTTTTTTGCTTGATGCAAATAATATAGATAACGATGACCGCAATATTTTTCAAAAAATCAAAGCTAGGGAGGCAAGCCTGCCTGACCTGAGCCGTGCTTTGAGTACCTTGATGAAAATGCTGAACACCTATTATGGCAAGCCGGTAATCCTGCTTTTGGATGAATACGATGTTCCCATTGCCAAGGCTAGCAGCCATGGTTATTACACAGAGATGATGAACATTCTCAAGCCGTTGCTGAGTACATCTCTCAAGGATAACCCCAATCTTTGCTTTGCATTGATTACTGGCTGTCTGCGTATTGCCAAGGAGAGCGTCTTTACCGGTACCAACAACTTTGTTTCTGATTCCATAGTGCGTTCAAATCTTAAAGAATCCTTTGGCTTTACGCAAAACGAAGTGGATAAGCTGCTGGCAGAGGCCAATGCGGAGGCCTACGCTGAAACTATACGTACCTGGTATGATGGCTATCATTTTGATGCGGCTGATGTGTACTGTCCTTGGGATGTTATCAGCTATTTATACGACTTGCAGCGCAATCCGCAGGCGAAGCCTGTCAGCTATTGGCGCAACACCAGCGATAACTCCATTATCCGCTCCTTCATAGATTACGCAAGCAGTAATATTACGGAAAAGCTGGAAACACTTTTAGCTGGCGGTTTTATCGTGCAAAAGGTTGATGACAGCCTTACTTATGATTATCTGCATTCCTCTGAAGAGAATCTTTGGAGTATTTTATATCTGACAGGTTATCTGACAAAAGTTCGCGATGAGGTCTTGCCCGCTACTATACCTGATGGCTATTCAGCGTTAATGATTCCGAATGAAGAGATTAAAGAAATCTATGAGACGACTGTCATGAAGTGGTTTGCTGATAATGCGCAGGCTTCTAACCGCAAGGCTTTATTTGCTGCAGTATGGAGCGGAGACAGCGAAACGCTTACTAAGGAAATGACGAAGCTTTTGCGTATGACCATCAGCTATCACGATTACCGCGAGGATTTTTACCACGCATTCCTGGCTGGTATTTTTACCGGCGCTGGATATGTTGTTGAATCTAATCGTGAACACGGCGAGGGACGCAGTGATGTTGTCGTGAAGGACATCCGCAATGGTCGTATAGCAGTTTTTGAAGCTAAATATGCAAAAACGCTGAATAATTTGTCGGACGCTTGCGATTTGGCCGTCGACCAGATTAATAAGCGCAGCTATGCAGAAGACTTTCAGGATGATTACGACGATATTTTATGCTACGGCATTGCGTTTTTCAAAAAGCGCTGCTT
>CAKSEM010000307.1 GCA_934446485.1 uncultured Eubacteriales bacterium
GTTGAGGGTATCACCTCGCCTGACGGCAGGGTGTTCGGTAAGATGGGACACTCTGAAAGGTGCGGCGAGGGTCTTTACAAAAACGTTTCGGGATGTTATGATATACATATGTTTGAGTCAGCCGTTAAGTTTTTTAAATAACGGCACAGGCACAGAGGAGGCAACCGATGGAGTACATGACGGATATTGAGATAGCTCAGAACTGCCGTATGCGGCCTATCACCGAGATTGCGGAGCGTGCGGGAATAGACGAGCAATATGTCGAACAGTACGGCAGGTACAAGGCGAAGATCGATCCCGCTGCTGCTGACGGAGAGGGACGCGGACACCTAGTCCTCGTTACGGCAATCACACCGACGCCTGCGGGCGAAGGAAAGACGACTACGACGATCGGACTTGCCGACGGACTGTCACGTATAGGACGCCGCACCGTTGTGGCGCTGCGCGAGCCGTCACTCGGACCCGTTTTCGGTGTTAAGGGCGGCGCTGCCGGCGGCGGCTATGCTCAGGTCGTTCCGATGGAGGACATAAATCTTCATTTTACGGGTGATTTTCATGCTATAGGCGCGGCAAATAATCTGCTTGCTGCCATGCTTGATAATCATATTCATCAGGGTAACCGTCTCAATATAGACAGTCGTCGAATAACTTGGCGCCGCTGCGTCGATATGAATGACCGACAGCTCAGATCCGTGGTGGACGGTCTCGGCGGACGTGCAAACGGTGTTCCGCGCGAGGACGGCTTTGACATAACTGTGGCATCCGAAGTTATGGCTGTGCTGTGCCTTGCCGATTCGATCACGGACCTGAAGGCGCGTCTCTCACGTATGGTCGTCGGATACAATTTCGACGGCGAGCCCGTGACATGCGGCGATCTCGGCGCTGCCGGAGCGATGACGGCACTTTTGAAGGATGCTATTTGGCCGAACCTCGTTCAGACACTTGAGGGAACTCCCGCGCTCGTTCACGGCGGTCCGTTTGCAAATATTGCGCACGGCTGTAACTCTGTTATGGCTACACGTATGGCGCTCGGGCTCGGTGAGTATACGGTCACGGAGGCGGGCTTCGGTGCCGATCTCGGTGCGGAGAAATTTCTCGATATCAAGTGCCGTATGGCAGGTCTGACCCCCGATGCCGTCGTTATAGTTGCAACGGTACGAGCGCTTAAAATGCACGGCGGACTGGCAAAAAACGAGCTTTCGGAAGAGAATCTCTCAGCGCTCGAAGCAGGAATTCCAAACCTGCTCCGTCACGTTTCAAATATCAAGGACGTCTACGGCTTGCCCGCAGTAGTGGCAATAAACCGCTTTCCGACCGATACCGACAGGGAGATCAACTTCATAATAGACAAGTGCAGAGAACTTGGTGTGAATACCGTGCTTTCAACCGTTTGGGCGGACGGCGGTGCGGGCGGAGAGGCACTTGCACGTGAGGTTGTGCGTCTGTGCGAGGAGGAATCAGGTAACTTCCGTTTCTCATATGATTCCGGTCTTTCCGTTCATGACAAGATCGAAGCGGTCGTGAAACGAGTCTACCGCGGCGACGGCATTACTTTGACTCCGCGTGCGAAATCTGAGATAGCGCAGCTTGAAGCGCAGGGCTTCGGAGGACTTCCTGTCTGCATTGCAAAGACTCAGTACAGC
>CAKSEM010000308.1 GCA_934446485.1 uncultured Eubacteriales bacterium
GCTCATGGGCGGGCAGGTGCCTGACTTGAGAGGGCTTTTTTTGCGTGGCCACGGCTCCCATACGTCAACGCATTATGGCACTGTGACACACAAGAGTGCGGAACTTGGCCAGGTTCAGGGGGATGCGATCCGGGAAATATGGGGGAGTTTTCCTGAACTGATTGCACCTGGTTGGGGAACAAGCACCCAAGGGGCCATGTACTATGGCAGCCCTTGGGCTTCTGGTGTGCATCGTTCTGAAGGATCGGACTGGAGTAAAAGGGGAGCCAATTTCTACGCTTCGCGTGTTACTCCGGTCGATGGTGAAATCCGTCCAGTGAATCAGGCTGTACGCTACCTGATACGGGCGCGTTAAGGGATAGCCCTGATGAGATAGCGGACGGCCTGGTTATCGGGACGCACTTCATCGGCGACAGGTACACCGTAGGCAGCAGGAGAAACATCAATTCGATATTGATTACAGTTCCATCCTCCCCATGAAGCGGCAGGGGCTGAAATTCCCCATGAACTGTTCCAGACAAATGCTCCACTTGCTTGTAAGTCTGCTCCAAACCCCGTCCAAATATAACCAACACCATTATAATTTCTTGTAGCATGTCCTTGGTGTGCTCCCAACCCTGCGGAGTTCCCACCATGTCCCCGGAGAAATAGACCCCTCAGATCAGGCACCTGCCCGCCCACGAGCGCAAACAGTTCCGGGTAGCTCATGGCCGGGCACGCACTAGGTAGCGTACCGCCATATTTTTAGGGCGTGTCTCTGAGCCAGTATTTTCCCGTGTCCAAATCGAATTATCAAAGCCACCCCACTTGGCATAAGCATAAATTCCTCCACCATCGGCGCTATGTCTCCATAAAGAAAGGGGATGTGTATGGGGGCCAACAGCGTCGGCTTGATATGTCCCAACAGTTCTACCTGCCTCTATCCCTCTTCCGGCATCCGCTCCCCGGAGGAACAGCCCCCGCAGATAGGGCACCTGCCCGCTATGAGCAGACACCGGGCTGGTACAGCGTGTGACAGTGCTCCATATGGTTGCCGTGATGGATTAATTTCGCCCCCACCCCGTGGGCCGGGGCCCCTGGTGCATAGTGTCAGACGTCAGGAGCAGAGCCCTGTGTCGCGCCGAACGCAAGCGTGCTACTAGCGATAGCCCCCTTGGGCAGCCCTGCCGGAGTTCCTTAGTTATGGCCGTGCCCGGATGAGGTATCTCACATAGACATGTTTCGGGGCGGTCTCAGCATTGCCCGTAGCGTAAGTATCATCTCCCCAGCTGGAACTGACGGTGCCGTTGACCGTGCCATTGTTTAGGCGGCCTGTGACCGCTGAGCTGGACGCCGTTCTAGTTGTAGTTGTATGATAATAATAATCTGTGCGCTTTCCAGAGCCTGTTGTCAGTAAGCCTCCAGGTCCGCTAGGAGTAATATTCGTAGAGGCATCCACATACTTCTGCCCGGCAGCAGTACCAGTCAGGGCCGTACTGGCCAGCTGCCCATTCCAGGAATGGGTATGCGCGGGCTGGCCGTGAACGTGGCTTTTAAAGGTATCCTGAACCCTCTCTCCCACGCTGTGTCCAGTATCCAGCCCGCGCAGGAATTGCGACCGGAAATCGGGAGTTCTGGAGCCGACGGCA
>CAKSEM010000309.1 GCA_934446485.1 uncultured Eubacteriales bacterium
GTCCACCGTGAAATAATGGCACATGGGACCATTGGCACGCTGCGGTTCATCCGTATCGGCCACAAGCACCACGGGAATCTGGAAACGGCCGTCAGCATCGGTCAACGTTTCGCCGCGCTGCATTTCGCTGGACGGACGATACCCCCAACGCCATCCCCAAGCCTGACGGCTGACAGACCACTGCACGCGGGCCTGGGCAACCGGTACATCGGTGTATGTACGGGCTACGGCTGAAACACGGGCCGTATCGCCCAAGGCATAGATTTGGCGGAGCGGTTCGACATCGGTGGTAAACGTGGGACGACGGTATTCCTCGACCGTCAACGCCCGCATGGCACGAATGGCACCGCTCGTGAATTCCAGAAGGAAACGTCCCGTGAGCGTGGTGGAAGGCAACGTGAACTTCGCACTGCATGATCCCCATTCGTCCGTGACGACCAGCAGGGAATCCACCACACGGCGATTGACGTTACGCAACACGAGCGTACCCCGAAGTTGACGCGCCACTTCGACATGGTCTCCCTGCTGCGTGAAAGCCACGGCATTGACCTGGACTTGCTGGCCGGGACGATAGATGGCGCGATCGGTGAAGAGATCGACCGTGGTGGTCACGCGGTCCGCGTTTTTCGCATAGTATCCCTGATTGCGTAGGGTAAATGGAAGGGCAGCCTGATCCGTCGAAGTCATGACATAGAAGTCACAACCACGGGCCTCATCAGTAAGCATCACCGTGCCAAGGCTGTCGGCCTGCCACACCTTCACCTGTCTTTCGCGTCCGAGCTTCGCATCGTAGAGGGTCTGGACAATGCGCGCCCCCTTGACGGGATGTCCTGTTCGACTGTCGATGGCCGTCACACGTTTGCAGTGGGTGGGATAAGTGAACACCATGGCCTGAAGGGCACTGACATTGAACGTCTGCGTATCAAGGACTTTACGCCCATCGGCCAGAAGTTCAAGGAAATATACGCCTGGTTGCTGGGGCATCTCGAAGTCAACCTTGGTTTCCTGCCATTGATAGGCTGGGCGTTCTGCCAGACGATAGGTCTGCATGCAGCTTTGGCGACGGAGCTGAGCGGCCCGTTTAGCATGAGTGGCATTTACCGTCCGGGCTTCGAGCTGGCTGTCATAGATACGCGTGATCCGAAGGGCCACACCACGAAGGTTACGCGAGCGAAGGGTCAACCTGACCTTCGAGGCGGGATACGCCATCGCGGGAAAATCCTGCATGGCGGCACTGGGGCGCTGCATGCGGTCGACATAGTTGCGCAAATGGTTGGCATGACCATGACGACTGTAGCGGCCAATGCCCTCGCGGGCAATGGCGAGGAGGGAGCTGTCGTTACGAAGTGCTGTCAAACTGTCGGTCTCGTCACGCGTGAGGTCGACCATGGCATCGTAGGCCAGAACGCTCCACGGTGAAGCGGCATGTTCGTCGGCCAATGCCCGAAGGGCACGAAACTGGGCGTCGTCAGCCAAAGGTCCCGCCAATTGATGATGACGAAAATGGCGGCTGATGGAATCCAGACGCAGAGCGAACACGGCATCAGACAGATGGCGAGAAGCATAGATGGGGATCACGCGGCGCAACTGCTGCATGGACCAATCGGTAGGGGCATTCTCCTGGTC
>CAKSEM010000310.1 GCA_934446485.1 uncultured Eubacteriales bacterium
CTGCCGACGCAAACGGAAAGCGATCGCCGCGCCGTGACGGACGCCGTCGCTCCCGCACTGCCTCCGAGAGGGTCTCCCTGATCTCTTCAGTCGTGCTGCTCGGGTTCGGGATCATCTCTGCGATCAGGACTGCCGTTGATTCCGATTGGAGCCTGTCCGTTTCATCTGCTGTGCGGCTCATTCTTCCGTTTGCTCTTTCGGGCGGTGCGTTCCTCGTGTCGAATATGCTACGACGGGGACGCGGAAGGAGACAGGCTTACACCGTACTCATCGGGGATGCGGAAGCGTTTGATCTCCGTGAAATAGCGTCTGCCACATCATTGTCGCTCCGAAGAGTCCGGCGCGATATCCAGCGCATGGTGAATTCGGGCGAGTTCGGTGAGTGCGCGTATATCGACAGACGGACCGATATGTTGTTCCGTTCGCCCGAAGCTGCGGAAGCATACAGGCTTACAGAACAGGCGGAACCTGCTGTCGGAACCGAGGGAGGGTATGACGAGATACTTCGCGAGATACGCAGACTGGATGATGAGATCGCCGATAAAGCTGTATCGGAATGTATTCGCCGTATAGAAGAGTACACTCGGCATATATTCGCATACGTAACGGAGCATCCGGAAAAGAAGAAGGCTATACGTACATTCATGAACTACTACCTGCCGACAACTCTTAAGCTTCTCACCTCATATGCGAAGATCGAACGTGTCGGAGTGGCAGGGGAGAACATGAAGCGCTCTAAAGAGAATATAGAGAGCACGCTTGAGTTGCTCATTGAGGCGTTCAAATGTGAAGTCGATATACTGTTCCGCAGTGAGTCGCTCGATATATCCAGCGATATTGACGTTCTGGAGACCATGCTGAAGAAGGACGGAATGTCTCCGGACGGAGTTGACGGCATGACACGAGGCGGTACGGTGTAAGCGGAAAGTACACCTTTGATTTTACTGTGGTTGGAAGGAGAGAGAGCATGAAGAACAGATTGATCTCGATCATTATGGCAATCGCTGTTTTGATGTCGGCGTTTTCCGTAGCGGTTGCGGCGGAAAGTTACTGGGATGCGCAGAAAGCGTATATTGCCGCGCTCGAGTCCGGCGATGGTGACGCGATACTTGACGCAGTCAGCCGTATAGAGGCGGTGTATCCTAACCCGTCGGATGCGACGGAGTATTCGCGTGTTACTTTCCCGCAGCGTGAAGCGGCGTTCGTTTACGAGTCTCGCGGGCAGTTCGATCTTGCTGCTGAGAGGTACGGGAGATTTCTCTCTGGGATAGAAGCTCTTGCCGGTCTCGGCGAGGACTATTCGGCATATAAAAATACGGTTAATATGCTGTACCGTCACAATGCCGTGACCCCCACCGTATATGCTGAGACTTTCGACACATCGAACATCCCGAATTACGGTGCGCGAAATGAGGATGCAGCCGGCGTAATGCACGGAATGAGCGGTAATTTTGACGAAAACTGTGACAATGCGCGGATAATGTACGTTCAGTTTTTTGATGAGGATATCGAACCGTTCAAATGGCAGATCCCCAAGACCGAAAAGGACTTTCTTCTGATGGTTGCGTGGAACGTTCCGAATGAGGATGTCGAGGATCTCCGACGGATAAATTCCGGCGAG
>CAKSEM010000311.1 GCA_934446485.1 uncultured Eubacteriales bacterium
CAGTGCAGATGCCATGTTTAGTGAATTTTCAACATCGACACCCGTATCGCCGGCGGTGTGCCAAAGAAACATGGGCGGCGTGTCTGACGTGACTGAGAGTTCACCCGACAGCTCTTTTTCAAGAGCTTCTCTGTCAGGTACACCGGTCAGAAGATTGTCCCTGGTGCCGCAGTGTGTGTGCGGCTCAAGAAGAGTTACCACGGGGTAACACAGTATCGCCGCATCGGGGCGCGACGATATGCGGTCGATTTCGTCGCCGCCGTCGATGCCTGAGTCGTAGTGAGTTGCCCCCATACATGCGAGGTGACCTCCGGCAGAAAAACCGAGAACGGCGATCTTAGACGGATCTATGCTGTATTCGGCAGCGTGGTAACGGACCCAACGGACGGCACGGTTGATATCGGCACGCATAGCGGGATAGCGATACGGCGAGAGCCGGTAGTTCAGGACGAACGACGATATTCCGTTTGATCGGAACAGCTCTGCGACCGGCGCGCCCTCGTGAGGCGCGCGGACCTCGTAGCCGCCGCCGGGGCATACTATAACGCAGCCGGTGAGGCGGCGCTTGCCGTCGGAATTGTATGAGGGTTCTGCTATATGCGGAGTCATGTCCGTCTCGGGCTGACCGTATGAAGGGTCAAAGTACGGCACCTTACCGTCCTGCCACAGCTTGACGTTTTCCATAATTATATACCTCTCAATAATATTCAATAAAATTCAGCGTGAAACGGCATACCCCGCGAGGGTCACCCTGCGGATATGCACAGCGTCACGCTGAGTTTGTATTTACCAGCTGATGCGCGCGCCGCGGCGATCTGCCGATTCAAACGCTTTCATGATGACTGTCAGCACAGCTCTCATCTGTTCGTGAGTTACGATCTGCTCTTCGAGTCCGTCTACGGCGCGTACGAAGTTCCTGTAGTAATCGTGAACATCTGACTTCGGACGTTCAAGGTCGTACTCATCGAGGGTGATGCTGTCGCGCGGAGCCATGGTCTTTGTGAGTCCTGCCGCAGTCTGTACCGGGACGACATCGGACTCATGCCATGCCTTGCACTTTGCAACGTGGCACTTCTCGCGCCAGTCGGTGATGAGTGCCGAGCCGTGCTCTGCTCTCATGTAGAAGCGCGGCATTGCAATAAAGTTATATGTTCCGACCTCAATATAGGCGCTCTGCCCCGACTTGTAGTCGATATAGAGTTTGAACCCGTCGTCAACTTCCTTGTTGGTTATGTGATCGAACGTGCAGCGTACGGAATCAATGTCCGTGCCTAGGATCATGAGTATCTGATCGATCAGGTGCACGCCCCAGTCGTAGAGCATACCGCCGCCGTACTGCTTTTTTCCTCTCCAGTCGGAGGGAATTCCGCGGCTGCCGTGAATGCGCGACTCAATATTTATAATGTCGCCTATCTCACCGCTGTCGTGAAGCTGCTTCATTGCAAGGTAGTCCACGTCCCAACGGCGGTTCTGATGAACGGTAAAGAGGCGGTCTGCCTTTTTGGCTGCCGCAAAGAGACGGTCGAGGCTCTCAAGCGAAAGTGTTACGGGCTTTTCGGATATTACGTGCTTTCCCGCCTCAAGAGCTGCTATTTCCACTTCTTCGTGAACGTCATTCGG
>CAKSEM010000312.1 GCA_934446485.1 uncultured Eubacteriales bacterium
GAGTTCAAGAGCGTCAAGAATCTGCTGTCCCGTTACCTTAACAAGGCATGCTTCGTTTCCGAACGGGTGAACACTGATTATCTGACCGTATGTGATGTCTCCGGCTTCGATATTCGCTCTGACGCCGCCACCGTTTACAAATGCTATGTCAGCACCGAAAAGTGCACGATAAGCATCAGCGCAGAAATCGCCGAGGTTTGTTTCACGAGAACGGACTATTCTCTTTCCTGTTTCGGGGTCGTTCACTGTAAAGCTTACTTCGGACTGTGCTACTACTGTTTCAACAAGCTCGTTGAACTGTGCTGTGATACCGTCAACGAATTCCTGTGCGGAAGCGTCGTCTTCTGTAAGCTCAGTATTAAGCTTGAAGGTTTCGCCGTCGGCTTTGATTGTCATTTCGCCGAGAGCCGCGAGCTTTGTTCCTGTGGAGCTGATGTAAACCTCTTCTTGTTTGTGACAGCTTCGCTTTCGATAGTGCTGTGTGAGTGACCGTCGAGGATAACGTCAATGCCGGTTGTGTTTGCGGCAACGTCTTCCGATGTCCACGGCTTTGAGGATTCGTCTGTTCCGAGATGAGCAAGGAGGATGACCTTGTCTGCTCCGTCGGCAATTGCGGCGTCAACGGAGTTCTGAACAGCTGCGTAAAGGTCTGCACCGTCGTTTCCCTCCGCGAATGAGTAAATGTACTCGCCTTCATCGTTCTGGAAGTACTTGGGTGTGGACTTTGTGAATGTCTCGGGAGTGCTTACTCCGACAAAAGCGATCTTCATTCCGCCGGCTTCAACGATGGAATACGCGTCGAGCACCGGTTCGCCTGTTTCGAGACTTGTGAAGTTGCAGGAGAGGTATTTATACTGTGCTTCGTCTGCGATTTCAAGGAAGTTGTCCATTCCGAAATCGAATTCGTGGTTTCCGGGAATAGCGAAATCATATCCGACATATTCCATGATGGATACAATGTACTTTCCCTTGGAGAGTGCGCCGATAACTCCGCCCTGAATAGCATCGCCGCAATCTACGAGGATGACAGTCTTGCCTTCGGACTCAAGTTCAGCCTTACGCTGTGCAACCGCCGGGTAGCCGAGAACGCCGTCAGCTCTTACATACGCGTTATGAACGTCATTTGTGTAGAGCACGACAACGTCGCCTTCTCCTTCAGCCATGACTGCGGGAACGAGTGTCACAAGCATCATGACGGCGAGGAGAACTGAAAGTAATGATTTTAGCGTCAGTTTCATTTTTTCCTCCTGAAATTTAGTTTAGCTTTAACGCTAAGACCATTATAGCACAAGGCGTCGACATTGTCACTATATTTCTTAAAATTTTATTTATTTTTTGCGTGTTTTTATTATAAAATTAATATATGTTTACAATAATATAAAGCGCCTACAGCTGTAATTTGCAGACGCTTTACAAAATTTCGACTATTTATTCGTTATCGGTACTCAGCAGTCGAGGGCAACGACCTTGTTGTACTTGGAGGATTCAAACGCCGCGTCGATAACTCTCATGCAGCGGAGAACCTCTCTCGGCTTAACAAGAAGCTCTTCCTTTCCGTCGAGAACGTTTTTGATGTTC
>CAKSEM010000313.1 GCA_934446485.1 uncultured Eubacteriales bacterium
TGGTCAACCAACTCAACTGGGTTAGAAGGAGATTGATCTGACATACGGTCGTATGGGTATGTTGAATCATATGATGTAGTAGCCTTTGTCCACTGCCAATAGCCACCCCAGTTCTTGAATCTGTCGTCACTGCTCTTCACTGGGCGAGTAGGATCCATGTTGATGGCTGCGCCTACTGCATCCTGTCCTCCAGGATTTGTCTTTGAGTAAGAGTACTTACCGTTGATATTCAGGTTGAGATGCTTGTTGAGCAATGAAGGATTTAGGTTGACGCCTGCTGTAACGCGCTCGTATCCTGAACCCTTCAAGATACCGTCCTGGCTTGTGTAGCCTACGCTTATGCGATAAGGCATTGACCAAGACTGCTTGCTAATGCCACCTGAGAGGCTTACATTATGCTCATGGCTGATACCTGTACGATATATTTCGTCCTGCCAGTCTGTGTCGTATGTGCCTGCTGCATAGTTGGGTGTGCCGTCTGCGTTGTATTCCTTCCAGCCCAATCCTTTGTAAGCAGAAGAATCTTCGCCGTAATAGCTCTTGATGAAGTCAACATATTCTTTTGCGTTCATCACATCCAGCTTCTTGGCGATGGTGCTTACTGAAAGTGTACCATTGTAAGAAACCTGTGGCTTCTGACCGCTGCGACCCTTCTTTGTTGTAATGATGATAACACCATTCGAACCACGCGAACCGTAGATAGCGGTTGCCGAAGCATCCTTCAATACGGTGAAGCTCTCGATATCATTAGGATTAACGAGCGAGAGAGGATTGTTAACACCCTTAGTATTATTGTTATCCATCGGCATACCATCGATAACAATCAACGGGTTGTTGCTTGCGGTAAGAGAAGCACCACCACGAATACGAATCTGTGCACCTTCGCCAGGAGCGCCAGTTGAAGCGTTTACATTTACACCAGCAATCTTACCCTGGATCATGTCCTGTGCAGAAGTGATGATACCGTGGTTCTTTTCATCCGGCTTGAGAGCTGTCACCGAACCCGTGAGGTCGTTCTTTCTGGCAACACCATAACCGATTACTACAACCTCGTTAAGTTGTTTGTCATCACTTGCGAGTGTTACTGTCATGTTGCCTGAAGCCTTTACGGTCTGTGGCGACATACCCAAGAAGGTGAATGTAAGTTCTGTACCAGGAGCTGCGTCAATAGAGAAGTTACCGTCAATGTCGGTAATGCCTACAGCTTTACCTTTGACTGTGATGGTAGCGCCCATGACAGGTTCGCCCGAAGCGTCTTTCACATGTCCCTTAATGGCATTGTTCTGCGCAAAGGAACTTGTTGCAAGGAGAAGACCACCAGCCAATGCCAGTGTCCTCAGAGGCAATTTGATTTTCAACTGCTTCATTTTTTGCATGTTTTTAGTTATTACTACATTTATGTTATGTTGTTTTATTCTTCTATGTTTTAATCAATTCTATCTTAACAAAACATTTTGCCTTTGTTGTGAAGTGTAATTGAACTTTCGCTAAGGGTAGAATGATTTGTAATTGTATGAGGTTTAAGACGAATTTGTTTGTATTTCTGTGTGCAAATTTATTGTCTTTATGTTTTGGTTG
>CAKSEM010000314.1 GCA_934446485.1 uncultured Eubacteriales bacterium
CAGCAAAAGCAGCAGGCGATCAAGGACGCTTTCCGCGACTGGATATGGAAAGACCCTGACCGCCGCGACAGACTGACTACTCTTTACAACACCAAATTCAACAGCATACGCCCCCGCGAGTACGATGGAAGCCATATCCGCTTTACGGGGATGAATCCCGAGATAACGCTCCGCCCCCATCAGGTGAACGCCATCGCCCGCATCCTGTACGGCGGCAACACGCTGCTGGCGCACGTTGTGGGTGCTGGTAAGACCTTTGAAATGGTCGCCGCAGCCATGGAAAGCAAGCGGTTGGGGCTGTGTCAAAAGAGCCTGTTTGTTGTGCCAAACCATCTCACCGAGCAATGGGCGGCGGAGTTTTTGCAGCTTTACCCTTCCGCGAACATACTTGTGGCAACAAAAAAGGACTTTGAAACCCGAAACCGCAAGAAGTTTTGCTCCCGTATCGCCACTGGAGATTACGATGCCGTCATTATCGGGCATTCACAGTTCGAGAAGATACCCATGAGCATCGAGCGACAGCGGGCGGTCTGCAGGAGCAGCTTGACGAGATCGTGGACGGCATAGCCGAGGCAAAGAGCGCCCGGGCGGAGCGATTCACGGTCAAACAGCTTGAAAAGACAAAGAAGCAGATCAAGCTGAAGCTCGAAAAGCTGAACGACCAGAGCCGCAAGGACGATGTTGTGACATTCGAGGAATTGGGCGTTGACCGCCTGTTCGTGGACGAGGCGCATTTCTACAAAAGCCTGTTCCTGTTCACCAAGATGCGGAACGTAGCGGGACTGGCGCAGACCGAGGCACAGAAATCAGCCGACCTCTTTATGAAGTGCCGCTATCTCGATGAACTTACGGGCGGGCGCGGCATCGTGTTCGCAACGGGGACGCCCATTTCAAACTCCATGACCGAGATGTATACCATGCAGCGGTATCTGCAATATGAAACGCTGCGAAAGCAATGAAAGCGTGGACGTGTTCCGCTATGTGACGGAAAACACTTTCGACGCCTATATGTGGCAGACGATTGAGAGCAAGCAGAAGTTCATATCACAGATCATGACTTCAAAATCGCCTGTCCGCTCCTGCGAGGACATTGACGAAACCGCACTTTCGTATGCAGAGGTAAAGGCTCTTGCAACGGGCAATCCGTACATCAAGGAAAAGATGGACCTGGAGATCGACGTATCAAGGCTGAAGCTCGTAAAGGCAAACTATCAAAGCCAAAAGTACGCGATGGAGGACAGGCTTCTCAAATACTTCCCCCGCGAGGTCAAGCTCACGGAGGAACGCATCGCGGGCTTCAAAGCGGATATATCGCTCTACGAGCGGCACAAGACCAAGGACTTCCCGGGTATGGTGCTTCTTGGCGTGAACTACGCCGAGAAAAAGGACGCGGGCGCGGCGCTCATCGAAACGTGCAAGGCGCAGACCTCGCCCGAGTTAAAGGAGGTCGGCAGCTTCCGAGGCTTTACGCTCATGCTGTCCTACGACACCTTTGGCAAGACCTTTAAGCTGACGCTTAAAGGCGCGCTATCCCACACGATAGACCTCGGCAGCGACAT
>CAKSEM010000315.1 GCA_934446485.1 uncultured Eubacteriales bacterium
TGTGGGCTCAGACCTTATAGTTGCAACCGACCCCGACGCGGATCGCGTAGGTGTTATGGCGCGCGGCAAGGACGGAAAGTTTATTCCGATCACGGGAAACCAGATGGGCTCATTGCTTCTCGATTACATTTTTACCGCACTGTCCGAGCAGGGTAAGCTGCCAAGTGACGGGTACGCAATAAAGACGATAGTCACCAGTGAGATGGCTGAGGTGATCTGCGGCCGCTTCGGAGTTAAGCTGTACAATGTTCTGACCGGTTTTAAGTTTATCGCAGAGGTTATCCGCGAACATGAGGAGGCGGGGCAGGGCACATTTCTTCTCGGGTATGAGGAGAGCTATGGCTATATGAAGGGCATGTACGCCAGAGACAAGGATTCAGTTGTGGCTTCTATGCTCATATGCGAGATGGCGGCGTATTACTCGCTATCCGGTATGACACTTTGCGATGCTATGGATGCGCTGTATGAGAAGTACGGTTACTTTACTGAAGAATCTGCCGAGATATATAAGGAGGGTGCCGACGGTGCGGCGCAGATTTCCGCGATGATGGATATGCTGCGCGCAAATGTTCCGGAAGAGCTTGCCGATGAGCGTGTTGTGAATGTTCGGGATTACAATACCGGAATATCACACAATACCGTTACCGGAGAGAATGAGCCGACAGGTCTCCCACAGTCAAACGTAATATACTTCAAAACAGAATCGGGAAACGTGGTCGTAGCGCGTCCGTCGGGAACCGAGCCTAAGATCAAGTTCTATATTCTCGCGCACGGCGATGACCGTGAGAGCTCACGCAATGCGGCTGCTGCCTGCAAGATATCACTTGAAGGGCTGCTTGGTATGGAGCCGGGATCGCTTAGAAAGTAAGTGATCCCACGGAAATATTTTCTCCCGCGCTGTTGGCGCGGGAGAAAATATTTTGACAGTGTCGAACAGTTTTTCAGAAAACTCTTGACAGGCAGAGTGGGAGCATATATAATATCTATGTTAGTTTAATTGTGCCATATATTCGGAGGTTTATATGTTTGAACAGGTAAAGGATATGCTCGTGAAGGAGCTGTCCGTCAATCCGGGAGATGTTAAGCCTGAAGCAGAGCTTGTCGGCGATCTCGGAATCAATTCGCTTGAGCTTGCCGATCTCGTCCTTATGTGTGAAGAGCGGTACGGAATAGAGATAGGCGATGATGATATTCACCGTTTTCTGACCGTGGGTGACGTTGCCGACTACCTTTCGGAAAGAACGAAATAAACACAAATCAGAGTGCACTCTGCCGCAGGCTCAGTGCATTATTTTTTGGATGGAATTCCGCCCTCTGCGGTGTATTTAATAATGCGTGCCGTGCGGCACGGGAAAGGTGCTGTTTTGTATATGCCGAAAAAAATAGATGTCCGCGGTGTTGAATTTGATGATGTGACGCTTGATGAGGTGACGGACCTGCTCATTTCGCGTGTGCACGACGGAGTGCAGACGGCAGTTTTTACCCCGAATTCTGAAATCGTACAGATGTGCGTTGATGATCCGTCTATGTATGACGTGATCCGCCGTGC